>JAEZJR010000103.1 GCA_023415725.1 Acidobacteriota bacterium | reverse complement strand
GGTGACGGGCACGGTCTTCAAAACCGTCTGCGGGTGCGCGAGAGCGTACCCGGGTGGGTTCGACTCCCACACGCCTCCGCCATTTCGATTTTGGATTGGGGATTTCGGATTGCGGATTGTTCGTTTCGCATTGAACGCATGACCCAACAAGAACTAAAGAGACGTACTAAGCAATTGGCCCTTCGCGTGATCAACCTTGTCGAGAGTCTGCCGCCCACGAAAACTTCTAGCGTGCTGGGGAAACAGCTTCTCAGGAGTGCCACTTCGGTGGGAGCAAACTACCGTGCGGCTTGTAGGGCAAAATCGACTGCCGACTTCATTGCGAAGCTTGCAATTGTAGAAGAAGAGGCGGACGAGTCGATCTATTGGTTAGAATTGCTGGCCGAATCGGAGCAAGTCAAACTGATTCGAGTAGAGAATATGCTTCGAGAGTTTGATGAAATTCTATCTATAGTTGTGGCTGCGATTAAGACCTCAAAGGCACGAAGAAATCCGAATTCCGCAATCCCAAATCCCAAATAAAAATGATCACTTGGATCTCTTTGAACATGACGCCCGGAGTTGGACCTAGGGCTGCTACCAAATTACTCGAGCGTTTTGGGTCGGCGGATGCGGTTTTTGATGCGCGGCGGGTGGAGTTGGAATCGCTGCGGCTGAAGCCGGAGACGATAGAGAGCATATTAAAGAAGGAGTTTCATGAGAAGGCGGAGCGGGAGTTCGAGCGGGTAAAGAAAATCGGCGGGGATGTGCTGATCCTTGATGACGGAAGCTATCCGGATCAGCTGCGGGAGATCGCGGACCCGCCTATTACTTTATATGTGAGGGGCGATTGGCAGGCGTGCATGGATCAGCCGTGCGTCGCGGTGATCGGGTCGCGGAATTGTTCCACCTACGGGAAAAACGCAGCCGAGATGTTATCACGCGAGTTGGCGTCGCGCGGCATCACGATCGTCTCGGGACTGGCCCGAGGAATTGATACTTCTGCCCACAAAGGAGCGATCGACGGTAAAGGCCGCACGATCGGGGTTCTGGGTACGGGAATCGACTCCATTTACCCGAAGGAAAATACACGGCTCGCGCAGGAAATTCTCGAGTCAGGCGGCGCACTCGTCACGCAGTTCCCGCTGGGCACCCCGCCGCTGAAGGACAACTTTCCCTACCGCAATCGAATCATAAGCGGGCTAAGCCTGGGCGTGCTGATAGTGGAAGCTTCGGAACGGAGCGGCTCTTTGATCACCGCTCGGCTCGCCACGGAGCAGAACCGCGAGGTGATGGCCGTACCGGGCAACATAACGTCCGGTAACTCATACGGCACCAACTATTTGATAAAGGCCGGGGCGAAGCTCGTGCAGCAGTGGCAGGACGTCGTGACGGAGCTCCCGAGCGAGATCGCCGCGGCGATCCTCCCGCCGAAGATAGAGAAAGCGTCGGCCCGCGCGGCTGCATCTAATAAAGATGCGATGCCGGCGGACCTGAGCGACCACGAGCGCAGGGTTTGGCCGCTGCTGCCGGTGGATGATTCCGTCCACATCGACCTCCTGCTCGAGGAAAGCGGCCTGTCGTTCGGCGACCTGAATTCCGCCCTCGTGGGCCTGGATATCCGCGACCTGATACGCGTCCTGCCGGGAAAGAATTACGCGAGGAAGATCTGAGAGGTCGTTCAGCGGCGTTTGACGAGCTTGGGGTCAATGCCGTAAGGTCTAGCATCGCATCGACGGCGTTCGAGAAACGCTCGTGGTCAGAAAGGAACGTCAGGCGCTTTTCGATGCGGCTGGCTTCTTTTTTTGGGGAAGCGAACAAGGGGTTAGAAAGTAAATGCCAAAGAAGACGAGTACGGGTAGTGATCCAGACGTCAGTACGAAAGAACATATGTCGAAGAATCTTTTGATAGTTGAAAGTCCCGCAAAAGCGAAGACCATAGAAAAGATTCTCGGGAGCGATTTTCGGGTGAACAGCTGTTTCGGCCACATCCGCGATCTGGAAAAGGCCGGCATGGGGATCGACATCGAGAACGATTTCGAACCTCGCTACACCGTCCCCGATGACAAGAAGAAGGTCGTCAATGAATTAAGATCGTTGGCCAGAAATTCCGACGAAGTATGGCTCGCAACGGACGAAGACCGCGAGGGCGAGGCCATAAGCTGGCATCTGTGCGAGGTGCTAGGCCTCGACCCGACGCGGACGAAACGGATCGTTTTTCACGAGATCACCAAACCCGCGATCCAGAACGCCGTGCAGAACCCGCGCACGGTGAACATGGATCTTGTGATGGCGCAGCAGGCCCGTCGCGTGCTGGATCGGATCGTCGGCTTCGAATTGAGCCCCGTGCTTTGGCGGAAGATCAGCGCCGGGGGAAATAACCTGAGCGCCGGGCGTGTGCAGAGCGTTGCGGTCAGGCTGATCGTCGACCGGGAACGCGAGATCAACGCGTTCGTGCCGGTGAGTCATTTCAAGATCGAGGGCCTGTTCGTCGCCGACGACATAACCGGGAAGCCCGTCACCTTCAAGGCCGAAGGAAGGAAGCAAGACAGCGCCGAAGGTGCGGAAGCTTTTCTGAAAGGCTGCATCGGCG
Organism: Acidobacteriota bacterium; assembly: GCA_023415725.1. GTDB lineage: Bacteria > Acidobacteriota > Blastocatellia > Pyrinomonadales > Pyrinomonadaceae > OLB17. The sequence continues at coordinate 2,417 of JAEZJR010000103.1, read as the reverse complement.
CCCAATACACGGTCGCCGACATTCGGGTCAAGCCGGGCAAGCGCACGCCCGCTCCGCCGTTCACCACCTCTACACTCCAGCAGGAGGCGTCCCGCAAGTTGGGTTACGGCGTCGGCAAAACGATGCTGATCGCACAGAAGCTTTACGAGAACGGGCACATCACCTACATGCGTACGGACAGCGTAAGCCTCAGTGATACAGCCCTCGGCGATATAACCCGAACGGTGAGCAGCATGTATGGTGAGAGATATCACCAAACGCGCAAATTCAAGAACAAGAACGAATCCGCGCAGGAGGCCCACGAAGCGATCCGCCCGACCAACACGAACGCCACGACCGTTCCGGACGCCGAATGGCAAAAGCTGTACGAGCTGATCTGGAAGCGAACCGTCGCCTCGCAGATGGCGGATGCCGAGCTGGAAAAGACGACGGTCAAGATAAATATCTCGACCAACAATGAAGAATTAACGGCGTCGGGGGAAGTGCTGAAGTTCGACGGATTCCTGAAGGTGTATCGCGAGGACAAGGACGAAGACGAACAGGAAGAATCGACGGAAGGGATGCTGCCCCCGGTGACGGTCGGGCAGGTGCTGCCGCTGTCCGAACTTCGGGCGACGGAGCGGTTCAGCCGCCCGCAGCCGCGGTACACCGAAGCGTCGTTGGTGAAGAAACTGGAGGAACTCGGCATCGGCCGCCCGTCCACCTATGCACCGACGATCTCGACGATCCAAAAAAGGCAGTACGTAGAGAAACGCGATAAGGAAGGTACTCAGCGGCCATACAGGATACTTGCCCTGAAGGACGATCACATCAGCAAGAGGGAGGGTTCCGAGATCACCGGGGCCGAAAAGGCGAAACTTTTCCCCACGGACCTCGGGCTGGTCGTGACGGATTTCCTGAAGCAGTATTTCGACGACATCATGGATTACGGCTTCACCGCCAAGATCGAGGAAGAATTCGATGAGGTGGCCGAGGGCAAACTGCAGTGGAACGAGATGCTCGAAGAGTTCTACAAGCCCTTTAAGAAAGACGTCGATAAAACTATCGAAACCGCGGAGCGGGCAAAGGGCGAGAGGATACTGGGCACGGACCCCGAGAGCGGAAAACCGGTGATCGCCCGCATGGCACGCTACGGCCCGATCATACAGATCGGCAGCGTGGACCAGGAAGAAAAGCCAAAATTCGCAAAGATACCGTCGGGGCAAAGCATCGAGACGATAACGTTTGAAGAAGCGCTTACCCTGTTCAAATTGCAGGGCTCGATGGGAAGTTATGAGGGCAAAGAATTGTCCGTGAGCGTTGGCAGGTTCGGGCCTTACGTGAAATGGGGGGACGAATTCGTTTCTATCCCCCGCGGTACCGACCTCGCGACGGTGGATACGGAAAAGGCGATCGAATTCATCAAGGCCAAACAGATCGCGGATGCCTCCGTCGGCGAATACGACGGCAAACCGATCACGAAAGGTACGGGGCGTTTCGGGCCGTTCATAAAGTGGGATGGTATGTTCATCAACGTGCCGCGCCGTTACGATTTTCAGAACCTGACCCAGGCCGAGATGAACGAGCTGATCGAGGCGAAGGTCAGCAAAGAAGCGAACCGATACATCCAGCGGTGGGAAAGCGAGAAAATATCGGTCGAGAATGCCCGTTGGGGCCCTGTGATCAAGTTCGGGAAAAAGATCATCTCGGTCCCGAGGAAGGCAGACGGTACCCGACCGACCGCGGAGGATGCCGCCAAGCTTACCTTAGAGGATGTGAAAAAGATCATCGAGGCCGAGGTGCCCGGGGCGTTCACCAAGAAGACGAGGCCGCCTGCAAAGAGGGCATCCGGCAAGAACGCCGCCAGATAAAACCTGGCAGGATCGACTATTGCTAAAGCCCGGAATGCGATTTTTATAATTCCGTCGTAAACTGTGGTGCGACTTAAGTCCTTAACGCGGAAGATCTGATTCCGTAAATATAGGTTTGATGAACGAGAACATTCAGTTCCTTAGAGCATTCCTGAAGAATCCGGCGAAGGTGGGCGCGATAGCCCCAAGTTCGCCAGAACTGGCCCAAACGATGGTCTCGGGCCTTAAACCCGACAAAGACAATATCATCCTCGAGCTCGGCGTCGGCACCGGTGCGATCACGAAGCATATCGCCCCGATCCTCCCCGACAAAGAAAGTTACCTCGGGCTCGAGCTCGACGAAAAGCTCTACCACGCCCTCCGGCTCGGGTACCCCGACCTGAACATCGTGCAGGGTAACGCCTGCGAGGCTTACAAGATCCATAAGGAATCGGGCCTCGGCAAGGTGAAATACCTCGTCTGCTGCCTGCCCTTCGTCTCGCTCCCGAAAACGGTCGCCGAGGAGATCTACAGGCAGATCGATATGTTCATGGACGACGGCTGCACGCTCCGGCTCTTCCAGTACGC
>JAEZJR010000096.1 GCA_023415725.1 Acidobacteriota bacterium | reverse complement strand
CCTTTAGACCGTGTCACCGGTCGTTGGAGGAACAATGGCAGAACCGAAACCTACAGACAAAGCCCGAAGCTCGTTCGGTAGGGCGACAACGCACGCCAGAATGGCACATAGTGAATCGACAAACCTGAAAGGAGCAGAACAGATGTTCAGGTCGCACCTTGCAGTTTCAGTCCACGATCTTGCGGAGGGACTTGAATCCCTGACCGTCGGCGTGCGCGCCACATACATATTGCTTGAAGAAGTGAAACGTTTGCTCGAACAGCGACGCTGACCTAGATCGTCCAGTAACAGAACTTCATACCCGGAACCTCAACGAATTCCGGACGGCTCCCGCACGCCTTAGTTGCCTCTTGTTTTTGGAATACCGTTTGCACAGCTATCTCCCGAAGGCGTTCTTGTGAACGAAAATATTACATAACCGAACAAGGGAGGTAGGAAATGAATAATCTTTTACGTGGTGGTCTGGCGGGCGCGGCAGCTTATAAATTCGGCGGCGGCATCATATCGACGATCTTGATATTCGTCCTGGTTTTCTGGCTTCTCGGCAAGTGCTAGAAAGTACAAAGGCGGCGCATCTAATGCGCCGCCTTTCTTTGATCAGTAAAGTATCGATGGCAGGAACGCCCCGCGCGGTACCTGATAGACGCCTTTGCTCATAAGGGTCATTGGCTGAACAACTCTTAAACCGTTACCCATACACCATCGCATCATCTCGCTGTTCCGCGTCGGCAGCATAAAACCGGGACCGTTGATCTCGCGGCCCGAGCCGATTAAGGACTTCAGATCGTCCTGGGTTTCACAAGCCGCATGGCCGAAGAACCCGATCCCGGTCGTGTAGCCGGTAATACGGCCGCTATACGTCACGACGAGGCCGGATCCTATCTGGACAGAATCCAAGATCTCATTCCTGCGGCTGATCCCGTGAACCGATCTGCACACATCATCCGCCTCGTCGATATCATTCGCTGATAGCGGCCTGACTTCCCTGCCGGGCATCCGAACCTCGAACGCCGGCCCGTTGATCGCGGAAAGCGGCTCGACCGTGTTGAAACCGAGCTTTGTGTAAAGTGCCAGCGAGCGATTGTGATACGCCGCCTGAAGAAGCCTGGTAGAGGACTTACCCTGCTCCTCCGCGCGGTGCATCACGTCCTGCATCAGTATTGTACCGATGGAGGAATTCTGGACGTTCGGATCGACGGTTATCGGCCCAACTCCGGCGACGTCATCCGCTTCCCAGAGAAAATTGCTGCCCACCACAATTCCGTCGATCTCGGCTGCAATTCCATAGATATCGGGGCGCTCGATCATCATTTGAGCAAGGCCGACCGCCGGCTCGACCGACGCGAAGTCGGGCGGGAAATTATGAGCCTCCGAGATCGTCTTGAACGCTTGGTAGATGATCTGTCCGATCCGCTCAGCGTCCTGCAGATTCGGGGTTCTTAACTTGGCTTCTGACATAAATCTAACCTCTAACTAACACGCGGGGCTACCGAAGGAAAAATCTCAACTTTTTCCCTGAAAACGCCGTCTAAACGGTTGAATGTGGGGAGCTTTAACGCGATCGAGCATTTCGGCGTAGAATTTCTCGTGATTCGGGCTGGTCGCACGAGTAGATGTACAAGGACCTTGCGGATGAACAATTGGTCGAATTGGCGGTGTCTAAGGACCCCGACGCGTTCGGCGAAATAGTGAGGCGTTGGGAGCGTAAGATCTTCGCGCTCTGCTTCGGTATGCTCACCCGCGAGGACGAGGCCCGCGATGCGGCCCAGGAAACTTTCATTGCCGCGTACAAAAACCTCGATAGGTTCAGGGGCGAAGCCAAGGTGTCGTCGTGGCTTCACAGGATCGCCGTTAACCAGTGCCTGACGGTCAAACGACGTGCTAAAACGCGTTCTGAGGACTTCATCGACGAAGCGAGCGGCGAAAAAGAACATGTTTTCGTAGCGCCGGCGATGATGTCGCCAGGGAGCAAGGCCGAACAGGCCGAACGGCTGAACATGGTTCGCCAAGCGGTCAGTGCCCTGCCGACCGACCTGCGTCAGATCGTCGTGATGAAAGAATTCGAGGAGATGACCTTCCAGGAGATCTCCGACACGCTTGAGATTCCGCTCAGCACGGTCAAGAGCCGGCTTTATACAGCCTTGAAGCAGCTTAGAATGCGTCTGGAACGGCTGCCGGTGGAGGTGGTCTGATGGAAATGAAGGACGGGACCAAATTTTCGTGCTCGCATGGTGAAGAGATGCTCGCATACCTTTGCGACGAGCTTTCGCCGGATGGCCGTGAGAGGTTCGAGACCCATATGCAGGGCTGCTTCGAATGTATCGACGAGTTCGCCGAACTCGCCGTCTCGAGGTACTCCGTATTCGAATGGAAATCTGTCGAATTCGCCCCCATGGCCACTCCGAAGTTCGTTATTCCCACGGAAACCAAAACTGCTAAAAAGGCATGGTTTGACGGTATCAGGACCGCGTTCGCCTGGAACGGATGGGCACTCGCGGGCGGTGTGGCCGCGGTAATCGTCTTTGCGGTGATCGGTGTCTCGCTTTGGAATATTCCACCGGAGGCGACGATCGCCGGCAACGATCCGGAGCGGGAGATCAGACCGGCACCTTCCTTCTCTCAAGTCGCGCCTTCGACAATTTCGAATGAGGCCCAGGAGCTGCCTGAGGCTCCGCCGGCCAGACCCGTTGACGAACCTACTCAGGGCCAACCGGCGAGTCGGCGAGTTACTCCGCAGCGAAAGCAGGCCGTCACACGGGCAGGGACTGCGCCCAAGTTACCGCCGGTAACCAGCCAGACCCGCCCCTCAAGCGCCGGCGAGAGTCTCCAGAATTCACCCACCCTAGGGCAATACGTAGATGACCAGGACGACAGCCTCAGGCTTTCTGACATCTTCGACGACCTCGACACAAAGGACATGGAATAATCTGATATGCGATATCTTTCCCCCAAATTATCGTTTTTGACCATCTTGGCGGCCTTGCTTTTCGCCTTGCCGGCTTCTGCACAGAGCGATCCCCGCCCCGAGGGCCCTCCGCCGGAGCGCCGCATGGTTGAAGAAGGCCGCCCGAATTTGCTCCAGGAGCTGGGGCTGTCGCAGGGGCAGCTACAGGATATCCGCCGGATGAACCAGGCACGTCGTCCCCTAATGGAGGATGCGACCCGCAAACTCCGAGAAGCGAATCGAGCCCTCGATATGGCGATCTATGCGGACAGTCTCAACGAGACCGATGTCGCGGCTCGCCTGCGTGATTTCCAACTCGCGCAGGGCGAGGTCGCGAAGCTCCGATTTCAGGGAGAGCTGGAATTGCGGAAAGTACTTACACCCGAACAGTTGAATAAATTTCGGGCATTGCGTGAGCAATTCGGCAGACGCCGGGAATTGAGACAGGAGCGCAGACGCGGGGTTCCGCCAGCCCAGCGGCCGCTCAACCGCATACGGCAACTTCCGAAGCGCGGAAACCAGATCTAATTCGCACACTTCCTTCCTCCGAGGATTGCGGCCGGTTCCGGGCAGGGACCGGCCTTCTTTTGTTTGTCGTTTCGGGCGGATTCCTGTAACCTACACAAAATCAGAATTTGCCGTCACCTCAACCCTGCAATAGATGAACCCGATCGTTAAATTCCTCTTCGAACTGCAAGGTATCAGTTTGCTGGTTTGGCGATCGTTGACGGCGATGTTCAGTCACCCGCGCTATGGCCGGGAGTGGATCCGCCAGATGGACCTGATCGGGGTGGGTTCGATACCGATCGTGTTGTTGACAGGATTCTTCACCGGCGGCGTACTCGTTCTTCAGACCTTCCCAACCCTCGAGTACTACAGCATACATAACGAATCCGGCAGGTCCGTTGCGACCTCTCTAATTAGGGAACTGGGACCCGTCTTGAGTGCTCTGATGGTCTCAGGGCGTATCGGGTCGGCGATCGCGGCCGAACTCGGGTCGATGGTGGTTTCCCAGCAGATCGACGCGATGCGGGCGTTCGGGACAGACCCCAACCGCAAGCTAGTCGCACCGCGGCTGATCGCCCTGATCTTGATGCTTCCGATCCTGACGGTCGCGGCAGACATCTTTGGGCTCATCGGTGGCACCATCGTTGCGAATACCATCTACAATCAAGAAGTGAACGTCTTCGTCGCCTCTGCGAGAAACGGCATTCAGGTGGAAGACATCATCGGCGGCGTCGTCAAACCGCTTTTCTTTGGCCTTGTTATCGGCAGCGTTGCCTGCCACAAAGGTCTGACCACCTCGGGTGGAACGGTGGGCGTCGGCAAATCCACGACGGATGCGGTGGTGCTCTCTTCGATCTGGGTGATCATTTTCGACTTCTTCTTGTCGAAAGCTCTTCAATTCCTTCTCGGGAACGGAATTTTGTGATGTTGGAACCGGATGCAAAACTCGTCGAAGATCCCGCGCTCGGCGTCGACCTGGAAGAACAGGTCGATGACCCCTACCGCGTCAAACCCGTAATCGAGTTCCGCGACGTGTATCTGGCGTTTGACGATAAGGTGATCCTCGATGGATTGAGCTTTACGGTCCGAAGGGGTGAGATCAAGTGCATACTCGGCCGCAGCGGGGGCGGTAAGTCGACGACGATCCGCCTGATACTGGGGCTCCTGAAACCGGATTCCGGCCAGATATTGATCGACGGCGAAGATATTACACATCTGACCGAAGAGGAGATGATGCCCATCCGGCAGAAGGTCGGGATGGTCTTTCAGGAAGGCGCTCTGTTCGATTCCCTCTCGGTTTACGAGAACGTCGCCTATCGCCTGCGCGAGCAGGACGTCGACGAGGAGGAGATCGAGCACGAGGTGCGCCGGATGCTGCGGTTCGTAGACCTCGAGGACGCAATAGATAAGATGCCGGACGAACTCTCCGGCGGTATGCGCCGCCGCGTGGGCATCGCCCGGGCCCTTGTCGGCGACCCGTCGATCGTCCTTTACGACGAACCGACCGCAGGGCTCGATCCGCCGACGGCGCGCACGATCTGCGAACTCGCCATCAAGCTCCGCGACCTGCAGGACGTATCGTCGATATTCGTGACGCACGAGATGAACAACATTCAATACCTCTCGTCGGAATACGCCGTCGTGAACGAGGAAGGCCGAGTTGAGTTCGAGAAGGAAGGCGAGAAGCTTTGTCTCATAAATACCGAAGTGATAATGTTGCGGGATGGTAAAGTGGTCTTCAGCGGGACCGACGAGAAACTTCGGGCGAATACCGATCCGTACATACAAAATTTCGTTTACGGTAAGAGCGAAGAGGAATAGATGGTCCAAACGAAACCAAGTTTAACCTTCAGCCAACTGCGAGTCGGGATATTCGTTTTCGTCGGGCTCGCGGTGCTGGCGTTCCTGATCATTAATTCATCGGGCGACTTCAATCCCTTTGAAAAGAAACTCAGGCTGAAGGCGCGCTTCGCGGCAGCCGACGGGCTTCGCGAAGGCTCAAGCGTGCAGATCGCGGGCGTGCGTATCGGCGAAGTGGAAAGCGTGACGCTGCTCCCACCCGATTCTCCGGAGGACGCCAAGATCGAAGCGGTGATGGCCGTGACGAGCGAACTCAACGGGCGACCCATCACGGATCGCATCCGCACCGATTCCACTGCGCAGTTGATCGCTGTTTCGGTACTGGCCAATGATAAGCTGATCAACATTACGCCCGGCTCCACTGAGGGTCAACCGGTACAGGAAGGACACGTTCTCGAGTCGCGCGATGCGATCTCGATGAACCAGCTCACGAAGACCGGTAACGAGCTCCTCCAACAGATCAACAAGCTCGCCGTTCCCGCTAATGAGATCCTGAATAAAGCGAACGCCGGGGAAGGCACTTTGGGTCGCATCGTCAATGACGAGTCACTGTATCGAAACCTCGATACTGCAGTGGCCGAAACACGCCTTACCGTCGTAAAACTGCAGACCACCCTGGATAAGGTCAATCAGGGACAGGGCACCGCGGGGAAACTCCTGAACGATCCCGAATTGTATAACAGCCTCAACCGCACAGTCACTCAGCTCGAGTCCATCTCCAATGACATCAAGTCTGGCAAAGGGACCGCTGGCAAATTCGTCACCGATGATGCGCTGTATAACGAAACCCGGGCGGCAATCATTGACCTCCGAACTTCCGCGGCGAAGTTCAACACTATAGTCGACGACCTGAAGTTGATCACTACGGATCTCGTCGGGGGCAATGGCAGCGCAGGAAAATTCCTCAAAGACGAGCAGCTTTACGAAAATGCACGCGATACGCTGGCGAAGTTCAACTCGACCGCCGAAAAGCTCGACCTCATCCTGGGTGACGCCCGCGCCGGCAAAGGCACGCTCGGGCGCCTCGTGACCGACGAGACGCTCTACAACAACCTCAACCAGACGGCCTCGAACGTCAATCAACTCTCAAGCGAAAGTACGAAACTGATCTACGACTTCCGACAAAACCCCCGCAAATATCTGCGAATCAAGCTAAGCATTTTCTAATCTTCCCAAGTACGACAGGCTGTCAGCCTGTCGCTCACCTCCGGGTAAATACGATCTTGATCCTCATCACGTACGACAGGCTAACAGCCTGTCGTACGTGATTTGACCGGCAACGCATGGATGTATAATATGCATCTATGCGTGGTCTATGCATTTGCATGGACGGTGATGTATGAATAAGACGGAACGGCATCAGGCGATACTGAACCTGATCGGCGCAATGCGTATTGGGCGGCAAGAAGAGCTTGTCAACGCTCTTGCCGATCGCGGTATCGCGGTTACGCAGGCGAGCGTCTCTCGGGACCTGGACGAACTCGGCATCGTGAAGGCGAACGGCGCGTATGCTCAACCCGAGCCCAGGACAGCAGTGCTCGGGCTTGGTTTCATCACGATGGAAACCGCCGGGCCGAACCTGATCGTCGCGAAGACCGCACCTGGACTCGCATCGGCCGCCACCGTCCGCATCGACGCTGCGAAAGTGCCCGGCATCGTCGGGACTATCGCGGGCGATGACACGATTTTCATCGCCGTAAAGGGCGAAAAAGAACAGAAGGGAGTGATCAAGGGGTTATGGGAGCTATTCGAGGGATGACGCATTTGAAGTTGACGGCTGACAAGGTCGGTTCCGCTACCTCACCGGCGGGCTTGGGGAGAATCGTATCGGTTTCGAAAGAGAGGCGCCAGGCCGCGGTCGGAGACGTTGTCACCGTGAGAGCGATCTCGGAGAGCCACACTTACGGCAACCTCGAGCTTCCCTCCGGACGACTCGCGAAGATCAACGCTGGCGACGTGATCCTGGGCGTACTTGGCGAGAGGATGGCCCTCAAAGGTTTTGTCGGGACGCTGCCGGAATCGGTGGCCGCGGGAGACCGCCTTCACCTGCTCAACATGGGCGGTGTGATCGGCGAGTGCAAGGGGCACCATTCTTCCCTTTCCGACGCGATCGAGGTGAAGGTGATCGGGACCGTATGCGACGATCTCGGCATTGGATTGAATATTGCGGACAATGCACTTCCGGCATCAGATCAATTGAGTGTCGGCTGCCCGATCGTCGTTGTTGCGGGGTCCTGCATGAACTCCGGCAAGACCGTCGCGGCCGTCGAGATAATCCGCCAGGCTGCGAACGCCGGTCTGCGCGTTGCCGGGGCTAAATTGACCGGCGTCGCTTGCCTCCGCGACACGCTCAACATGGAAGACCACGGTGCGTTCTCAACTGCCAGCTTTTTGGATTGCGGACTGCCCTCCACGGTCGGAGTCGGTTCTCTAGCCCCCTACGCGAAAGGATTGCTCAATCATCTTGCAGGGACGAGCCCCGACCTGATCGTCGCGGAACTAGGGGATGGGATCGTGGGCGGGTACGGCGTGGACACGATACTTTGCGATCCGGAGTTTCAAGCGGCTGTCGGATCGCTGGTCTTCTGTGCCTCAGACTACGTAGGCGTGGTAGGCGGCGTGGAAGTATTGAAGAATTATGGCCTGAAGATCGACGTCGTCGCCGGGTCGGTTACGGATTCGAAAATGGGCGAGGATTTCGTCACGGAGAACTTTGGCCTGCCCGCGGGGAATGCCCGCCGGGATGGTGAGCGGCTCTTCGAGCTTGTACGCCTTGGAATGAATACGGAGGCCGCGTACGCATGAACGATAAGTTAAGAGTCGCGATCTTCGGAGGGTCCGGTTACGGCGGCAGCGAGTTGCTGCGCATCCTGCTCTTCCACCCGAATGCCGAGATCGTCACGGTGACGGCCAACGAACACGCCGGGAAGCCTGTTAGCGAAGTACACCGCAATCTGAAGGGGCTGACGAACCTGGTCTTTGAGCGGGCACCTGAAGATCTTTCCGTTCTGTCCGGCACGGACGTGGTCTTCTTCGCCCTCCCGCATGGGCAGGCGTTGAATATAATTCCGCAGCTTCCGGCCGCTGTAAGGGCGATCGATCTGTCGGGAGACTTCCGCATCGACGATCCGGATACGTTCAAGCGTTACTACAAACTCGACCACGCGGGTGAGCTGCAATCGGGATTCGTTTACGGTTTAGCGGAAACGAACCGCGAAGCGATCAAAACGGCTAAGTACATCGCCAATCCCGGGTGTTTTGCCACGGCGACCCTGCTCGCACTCGCACCGATGGTGAAGAGCGGACTGATCACCGGCAAGATCGTGGTCGACGCGAAGACGGGCTCATCCGGTTCGGGAGCAAAAGCCGCGGCGAACACGCATCACCCGCAGCGGACAAATTCGTTTTACGCCTACAAGCCGTTCACGCACCAGCATGTGCCCGAGATCTCGCAACATCTGCGCAGCGTCGGCGAATTTGATAATGAGTTCATTTTCATGACGCACAGTCTGCCGGTTTCCCGCGGGATCTTCGCGTCGTGTTATCTAGAGACCAAACTACACATGACGAACGAGGACCTCGTAAATCTCTATAACCACTTTTACGAGGATTCGTTCTTCGTCCGGTGGTCGGAGGGGTCGCCGGACATCAATTGGGTGAAGAACACGAATTTCTGTGATATCGCGGCACACACGAGCGGCAAGAATGTCGTCGTGTTCTCTGCGATCGACAATCTCGTCAAAGGCGCGGCGGGCCAGGCGGTGCAGAACATGAATCTTATGTTCGGCCTCGAAGAAACTACGGGCCTTGTATTCACTGGGGGAAATCCATGAGCAATGCAGTGGCGACTTCGCCGTTCGACAATATCAAGGGCACCGAAGACAAGTTCCAGGTCGCCACTTACAAAAAGATGCCCTTCTCCGTGGAGCGCGGACAGGGTGTCTGGGTCTGGACGAGCAATGGGGAGAAGTATCTCGATCTGTACGGCGGCCACGCGGTCTGTGCGACGGGCCATTCGCACCCACACGTCGTGAAAGCGATCAAGGAACAGGCGGATAAGGTTCTGTTCTACTCGAACCTCGTCTATTCGGAGATCCGAGGCAGGGCCGCGGAGAAACTCGTGTCCGTTGCACCCGATACTCTGACAAAGGCGTTCTTTTGTAATTCGGGAACCGAGGCTAACGAGAACGCGATGCGGATGGCGCGGATGGCGACCGGCCGCGAAAAGATAGTGTCATTCTCGGGCGGTTTCCACGGCCGCACCGCCGATTCGATCTCCGCGACGTTTCTTGGGCGTTATCGAAAGATCGGTGAACCGAATGTTCCCTATCACGTTGAGGCCGAGTTCGGCAGCATCGAAAGCTTCCGCTCGGTGATCGACGATGAAACGGCCGGAGTGATCATCGAGCCAATCCAATCGATGGCCGGTGTTCGCGAAGCTTCGCCTGAATTTTTCGTAGAGCTGCGAAGATTGTGCGACGAGACCGGGGCTCTGTTGATATTCGATGAGGTCCAAACCGGCATTGGCAGGACGGGAAGCTGGTTTTTCGCCGGCAACCAGCATGCAGGTGGCGTCGTACCGGATATCATCACACTTGCGAAGGCTCTCGGCAGCGGCATCCCGGTCGGGGCATGCCTGGTTAACGATCGCGTCTCGTCCGAGATCAAGGAAAACGACCTGGGAACCACATTCGGTGGCGGCATGATCGCGATGGCGGCTGTACTTGCAACGTTGGAGGCGATAGAAGCTGAAAGAATGATCGACAACGCCCGCGAGGTTGAGGCATATCTGCGTGAAGCACTGATAAACGTCGCGGGAATCAAAGGCATTCGCGGGAAGGGTTGTTTGCTGGGGATCGAATTCGAAACGCCGGCGGCTGAGGTATTTTCACGGCTGCTGGAGAAAAAGATCATTTCCGGGACCTCGAGCGATTCCAAAGTGCTGCGTCTGTTGCCGCCTCTCTGCGTGTGGAAAGACGAACTGTCAGTCTTCGTGGAGGCTCTTAAGGGATGACCCATTTTCTGAAGACCTCCGATTTCCTTTTCGAGCGCCTTAATGGCTTTGTTGAAAGAGCTATCGAGCTGAAGAAACAGCGAGACGCAACCAAGCCGCTCGCCGGTAAGTCTGTAGCTCTTGTCTTCTTCAACCCGAGCCTCCGCACCAGGGCGTCGATGCAGGTGGGCAGCTACGAACTGGGCGGAAACCCGGTGATATTGGAGCCCGGCGGGACATCATGGACCCTGGAACACCGCGACGGCGTCGTGATGGACGGCAACAAGACCGAACACCTGAAGGAATTCGTTCGAGTGCTCGAGCGATACGTTTCGGCGATCGGTGTTAGAACGTTTGCGGAGCTGAAAGATTGGGAGCTTGAGAGAACGGATCCCGTCCTTAATGCCTTCGCGAAATACGCATCGGTGCCCGTGATCAATCTCGAATCCGCGATGCACCACCCATGCCAGTCGATGTCGGACATGATGACGATCCGTGAACGGTTCGGCACACAGAAAAAGAAAGTTCTCCTGACCTGGGCTTGGCATCCAAAACCGCTCCCTATGGCCGTCCCTAATAGCTTCGCTCTCGCCGCATCTCAATTCGGACACGATCTGAGGATCGCCCACCCGAAGGGCTACGAACTCGACGACGAATTGATCGACGAGATCAAGGAGCAGGCCTCGCTCAGGGGGGCGAGCGTCGAAGTAACGAGCAATGTCGATGAAGCATTCGACGGCATCGACATTGTTTATGCAAAAAGTTGGGGCAGCAAACAATATTACGGTGACGCGGATGGCGACATTGCAACCCGCTCCGCATTCCGCGAGAAATGGATCGTGGACGAGGCGAAGATGCAGCGCACGAATGACGGGATCTTCATGCACTGCCTCCCGGTACGCCGCAATGTGATCGTCACCGACGGCGTGATCGATTCCCAAAATTCGGTAGTCATTGACGAGGCCGAAAACCGACTGCATATCCAGAAGGCCATCATGTCGGAGCTGATCAAATGAACATCGAGACCCTCGATCTTCTTCGCGAGGCCCTTCCCTACATCCAACGTTTTAAAGGGACCACCTTTGTCGTGAAGTTCTCCGGCAAGGTGACGGAAGACAAGCCGGGTCTTGTCGCGCTGGCTGAGGAACTGGCACTGCTGCACCAGGTCGGCATTCGAGTTTGCGTCGTCCACGGCGGCGGTAAACAGTTGACCGAGCTCGCCAATAAGTTAGGCGTTGCTCAGACGGTCATCGAAGGCCGCCGTGTCACGGACGACGAAACGCTTGAGCTTGCCAAGATGATCTTCCGCGGGAAGATCAACACCGAGATCCTTTCGGCCCTCAGGAACCGGGGAATACACGCCGTCGGGCTATCCGGCCTTGACGGCGGCGTGGTGAAGGCACGACGCCGGCCCCCGAAAGATGTCCTTATTAAAGCCACTGGGGAAACCGAGCGCGTTGACTATGGCCACGTTGGCGACATCGAAGAGATCGACACGCGCCTCATTAACCTGCTTCTTGAAAGTGATTATTTACCGGTTATCTCTTCTCTAGGTGCGGACGACCAGGGGGAGATATACAACATCAATGCGGATACGATCGCCACGGAGATCGCCGTCAGGCTCGGGGCAGAGAAACTTATCCTCCTCTCGGACGTGAACGGTATCTACCTCGATCCGAATGACAGCTCGACGAAGATAGATCGCCTTTCAATTACGGAGGCTCGAGCGATGATAGAGTCAGGAAGGGCGACCGGCGGGATGATCCCCAAACTCGAAAACCTGATATCGTTGATCGAGCGCGGTGTGAGGTCGGCTCACGTGATCGGCGGCACATCGCGGAACGGGATTCTCGCTGAGGTTTTCACAGACGAAGGCACCGGAACGATGATCGTCGGATAGGTAAATTTCTAATTCTGTCCGATTAAAAATGCAAAAAGGCAGGCTCTTAGCCTGCCTTTTTAATATGGTGCTCAGGGCGAGACTCGAACTCGCACGGATTACTCCACACGCCCCTCAAACGTGCGCGGCTACCAATTACGCCACCTGAGCAAAAATTGAAAAGAACTACTGATTGGCCGGAGCCGAATTAGCGTTAGACGCGGGTTCGACACCCTGTGGTGCCTGCGAATTAGCATCCGCCGCAGGGGCCTCGTTCGCCGCCGGAGCAGCCGGCTGTTCAGCCGGCGTGTCTCCCGCACCCTGGAGCACCGAAACACCACCCTGAAGAGCCGGCATCGAGATCAGAAGAGCCAGCAGCATAAAGGCAGAGGCCGCAACGATCGTGATCTTCGACAGCACCGAAGCCGTTCCACGCGGGCCGAAGGCCGCGTTAGAGATATTGCTCGTGAAAAGCGCCCCAGCATCGGTTTTGCCCGGCTGCAGGAGCACGGTCCCGATCAGGACGATGCACGAGATGAAAAACAAAATGTACAGTAAGTATAGCAACTTGTTGTCACCTTCGGCCGCAAACGGTTACGGCCTATTATAGTTGACGATCTTGGCGAAGCTCTCGGCTTCCAAGCTCGCACCGCCGACCAGTGCCCCGTCAACGTCAGGCTGAGACATTAGCTCAGCTATGTTCTCCGGTTTTACTGAACCGCCGTAAAGAATTCTCAGCGAATCGGCGGCCTCGGCTCCATGGGCATCTGCGATGGTTTCGCGGATAAATCCATGCATTTCTTGAGCCTGCGAGGGCGTGGCGGTTTTACCCGTTCCGATCGCCCAGACAGGCTCGTAAGCGATAATAATACGTTCCAGGTCGTTCACTGTCAAACCCTGCAAGCC
>JAEZJR010000060.1 GCA_023415725.1 Acidobacteriota bacterium | reverse complement strand
AATTTGGCCTCAGCGGGGAAGCCTCCGTGAAATATTCGTCGCTTCCGTCCGGCAGCGTCCCCATCACTTCGTCCGTTGAAACCTGCACGAACCGCCTCACGCCCTTGGCTCGAGCGGCGTCGAGCAGCACCTGCGTCCCGATGATGTTAGTACGAAGGAATTCGTCAGCCGAGGCGATGCTGCGGTCTACGTGCGATTCGGCCGCGAAATTGAAGACCGCGTCGCAGCCCTCCGGCATCGCCGACAGCACGGCTTCGCGGTCGCATATATCCCCTTTGACGAATCGATGCCGAACCTCGTCCAGCCCGGCGAGGTTTTCCAGGTTCCCCGCGTACGTAAGGGCGTCGTAATCCACGATCGTCACGTCCGGATGCTCTTCCAGCACCATACGCACAAAGGCCGACCCAATGAATCCGGCCCCGCCGGTCAAAAACACTGTTTTCATAGACTTAAGGCGGAAACACGACCTTTAGTAAGTGCGTCCGCTAACCTTTTGAGATACCAGAGCGACCGCTCATCTTTCCAGACGGCGCATCTGCTTCAATATCTGGTCCGCGTATTTCCGTGGCGAATCGACGTTGTCGAGCACGATCTTACCGCCGTCCTCGCTGGCGTTATCGATGGAGATGTCACCGTAGCCGAGCAGTCGCTGAAAAAGCGTAGCCGAAACCGTTACGTCCTGCACGCGGCGCAGGGGGACATTTTGCGTCGTGCGGGAGATCAGTCCCCGGTCGATCTCGAGAGTCGTGTCGGTCAGCGAGTATTTGATGAGCTTTTGCCGCATATGGTAATAAGCCGGGATCAGCAGCAGCCCGACCCCCACCACAACTCCGATAACGGGTAAGAACCCTGGCACAAAGAACGTCAGGAGCGCAACGAGTACGAAGGCCGCGGCGACCGCGATCACGTACCCGAAGTATACGAACTTCAGCGTTGGACAGATGGAGAATATCCTTCCCTCCTCAACGGCCTTGACGCCGCTTCTCGCCGTCACCCGCGTCTCGTCCTCGGGTTCCAGCAGCGTTCCGCATTTCTTACAGTAAAAGGCGTCGTCGGGGTTCTCGGTACCGCATTTGTTGCAATACATACGAATTGCAATGATACCCAAATGCTCGCCGCTTAACGAGTCACCAACCCGCAGGGAAGAAATTGGTAATGTCGATTCGGTCGGGCCCCAGTCAAACGCTCCGCAGCCAGGCCTTGTAAAGTTCGAGTTCCGTTTCAGTGAGCGGGACTTCCCTAAGGGCAGCATTGAGGATATTGAGCGCGATCGTTTCAGGCCCGCCGCCGGCGTCTATCAGCCAAACCCTGGCTTCGTCGTAAGCGGCCCTGAACTTGGAGAATTTTTCGAGCTGGTCTTGTGTGAGAGTTTCCATGGTTTGAGTGGGAAGGGCTTTCGTTCGGAGTGCCCCGCGTCTGGGCGATCCTTTACGAAAAAGTCAGAATTAACGATAAATTCACGGTGATCGCTGCAAGGTGTGATATAGTAGCGGTTCCTATCCTGGATTCGCGGGCTGATGTTTCAGGTCATCTTTCCGCGGCCGTCGCCCCTTAGCACCTTGATCCGCACGATCGATCTGTTATCCGGCTTCACCTGGCCACTCACAAGGAGAACGAGAAATGGCTAATGATCGCTCGGACCGCAATTCACGGATCCAACATCTTCTTCGATTGTCTGACGAACTCAAGGAGTTGAGCGATCTGGTGCAGCGTGCCGCTCACAACGGTTCCTGCGTGCCGGCCGATCTCCTTACCCGTAATCATGATCTCGTCCGCCGGTGCGACGAGATCGCCTCGGAATTTTCTTCCCGCTAAGAGCTGCTCCCGGCCTCGTTTCGCCTTTGCAGGATATCGAGTTCCTTTTCAAACCGCTGTTTCATCGAATCCACCAGCTCACGAGCGTTACCCTCTGGGGAGCGCAGATGTTCCAGAAACGACCTCGTGTTCCGGATAGCATCCTCGGTTTCCTCAATCAATCGGTCGATCTCTTCCGTGTTGTCCGTCTGTGTTAAAGCTTCCCCGTCCTTTTCGTACTCCATCGTTACCCGCACTGTCACCGAGATCTGCGGGAGACGATCGGCCGTGATCAAAGCGATAATTTATGACGCCGAGGCGGGCTGTTATGTCGTCTGACCGACACTCGCCTGCCTGTTGCATCCTAAAGATCAGCACTGTTTCTACGTGTTTGTAGCGGCGTGGTCGCCCATGCGTCCTCGCAGTTCGGCGAGGTCCGCACAGATGCCGTCGATCTTCTCTTTCGAGACGCCTGGATCGACGTTTATGCCGGCCACGGCTTCGCCGAGGCGGCTGCAGATCTGTTTAAGTTCGGAGAGTAGCGATTGTTCTTTCGATAAGTTCATCCGGCAAAATCACGCCCGCCGAAAATGCGGGCCAAGAACCGAATTATGGCAAATTCGGGGGCCGGAGAATATAGGGATTTTCACTAATTCCGCAGCCTAGATAAAGTTCGACGAGGCTGCAGAGGGAAAGAGGCTCGGGAACTCGCCCTGCCGTCTAACTGGCGGCGGAGGAGCCGGGATGCTTTCGGTTAGCTGAGAGGAGCCCAAAGCTTTTTTGATAAGGCTGCGGGCGTCCTTATCGTAGATCTGGTGCGTATTTATCTGCTCCAGCACTTTCCGAAGGACCGTTTCGAGTTCCTCGACTCGCTTCTCGAGCGCGGGCGTATTCTGAACGATAGGTGTTTCCATTGCTTGGGCCATGTATACATTCTCCTCGCAAATGGCCCCTCGCATCTGTACCACGCCGTACAGATACGGTAACAAAAAGTCCGCCAGCGTAATCCGGTGTACCGAATCACCGTCCGGCACCGCGAAAATAAACCTGACCCGATACCAAACAACGAACTCCTCGCGAAAGGTGCCGAAGTTTGTTTTCACGGGCTCACAATAAAAACGAGCGGCCGCCAGTACACGCATCATCTGGCCTCCGCTCGTTTTTATGTTTGCCGAATCCTTTCGGCCGAACTAGGCGTCGATCTGTTCCCTTCCGCTGGCCACTTGGGCGTAATTGAGCCCTGCGACGAGGGTGACGCCCCCGATAATGTTGCCGATCAGCGTCGGGACGATGTAGCTACCCAGCACATTAGGCCAAGCCGCTTCGCCCATCGAAGCGAGGGTGAAGACCTCGACCGCACCGGCGATGATGTGGCTGAAGTGCCCGACCCCGACGAGATAGGTGATAAAGATGATAACCCACACCCTAGCCGCTTCCGCGAAGGGAAGCAGCCATACCATCAATGCGATCAGCCACCCGGCGAATATCCCGCGGAGCAGCGTTGTTCCGAAGCCCGGCTCCATCGCTTTATGCCCGATCTCGGCGAAAGCTCGTTTTACATCCGGCTCGAACGCGTCGGTTAACGCCGCGACAAAGGCCACTGCGAGTGCGCCTATCAGGTTCGCCGCGAGCACCACGCTCCACAACCGCAGCACATTACCCGGCCTCGCAGCGGCTTTCCTGTGCAGCATCGGCAGGATCGGGGTCAGGGTATTCTCCGTGAAAAGCTGCTGTCGCCCGAGTATCACGAGCAGGAACCCCGCGCTGTAGCCGAACTTTGCCACCAGCGGCCGCCACTCTGCGTCGGGCAGGTAAGCGTGCAGCAGCCCCTCCGCGATCATCGAGAACCCCATCGAAAGCCCGGCCGCGAGCCCCGACCAGAAAAGTGCCGACGATGGCCTCTGAAGTTCCTCCTCCCCCTCCTTGGAGATAGTGTGGAAGACCACCTTGCTGCTCGGGGCCTTCAGCTCACTCGCTTCCTGTTGCTCAGATTTCTGTTCCGACCCGATCTCTTCAGCCTTGCTGCTCATCGCTCTTATACGTCGGGTGCCCCTCGACGTCCTCCATGCTCGACTCCCCGCGTCCCTCACCCTTCAGTACTACGCTGAGCTCCCCGTTCGTCTCCAGTACGATAGAATCGACGGTCCCGAGGTCAGCCACACCCTGGCAGCGCGTCGCTAAAAGCAACTCCTCCTTCGTCACCCGCTCGCGCAGCATCGCGCCTTTTAGAAAATTGCCGTTGTGGAATATCAGTGAGGGCTCACCGTTCACGAAGCTGTCGACACGATGCGATGTGGCACAGAGCCAGGAGAGCAGGATCTGCAATCCCATCAAAGCCCCGAAGGCCACGAGACCATCCGCAAGCGCTACGTCCGGAGATAGAATGGTCGTCGCGAGCGTCGATCCCAACGCCACGACGAATACGAAGTCGAACACGTTCATCTTCGAAAGCGTCCGCTTCTGCGAAAGGCGCAGCATGATCACCAGGGCCGCGTACGCGAGCACCGCCAGCACCAGCGAGCGCCCGAGCTTCCCCCAGCCGTCGAAAAACATCTGCATCCTAAAGAACGAGTGTTCCTCTTACGGGCGAGCGTAAACGTCGGCTTCAATACGGAGGTTGAAAAGCGGGTGTTTAGCCGAACAGCCGCGGCAGCCGGCGTTGGAGGTTTTTAGGAAGGAGAATTTCCATCGCATCGTCCACCGTCACAATGCCTGCGATTTCCCCGTCGTCGTCCACTACCGGGAGAGCCAGAAGGTTGTATTCGGAGATGATCTGGGCGACCTCAGCGGCGGAATCTGAGGGGTGGGCGGCACGAAAATCTCCGCGCATCACTTCGGAGAGCTTCATTCGCGGGTCGGCCAAGATGAGCGAACGCAACGAGATAAGGCCGACCAGCGTCCACGAGTCTTCCTTCTCCACCACGTAAAGGTAGTAGATCATGTTCGGCGTTTCCGCCATCTCGCGCAGCCGTATGATCGTCTCCCCGACGGTCAAGTCCTGTGGGACGTGAACGAATTCCGTCGTCATAAGCCCGCCGGCCGTGTCGTGCTCGAAGTGCATCAGCTCCGCCACATCGGCCTTTTCGTCGTCCTCCATCAGGTCGAAGAGCTGCTGGGCACGGTCGTCGTCGATCTCGCTCAAGACATCGACGGCATCATCCGGACTCATCTCCTCGAGAATATCGGCGGCACGTTCCTGGTCCATCTCTTCAAGTATCCGGGCCTGCGTTTCGGTGGCCATTTCCTCAAGTGTATCGGCCGCGATCTCGTCGTCGAGGCTTTCGACGACCTCGGTGCGATGGACGGGCGAGAGGGTTTCGGCTAGCTGGGCGATCTCGACCGGGTGGAGTCGGGAAAGCTTGTCTTTGGAGGACTTTAGCTGCACCGTGACGGTCGCGGTGTCGGTCGCGAGGTAGCCGACGTCGGCCCAATCGAGCAGCTCGACGGGGCGGTCAGTGCCGTAGAAGCCTTTCGGCATCAAGCGGCGGAGGAAACCCTGCAGGCTGACGTCCGCTCCGGCCACCCGCCAACGGTCTCCGGCATCGATGAGCTGGACATCGTTCACACGGACGACCCGCTTTCCGTCGACGTCGATGAGCTGGTTGTCGAGCACGTCCTTGGCGAGCAAGACCTCGCCCTCGCGGCGTTCGAATGGCGTGAGGTCGATCTTCGGCGAGCTAAGCCTTGCCCCGGACTCATCGTAGCTGGCGATATTCCTCGCCGAAACGAAGAAATCCCGCCGCCTGAAACGGGCAAGCAGGCCGATCACGGGCGGATAGTCCTGGCCCCCGTATGAGACGATGACGTCCTTGATGTTCGCGACCTTCTCGCCGCGAGAGTCGTGTATCGGCCTGCCTATGATCTGCGAGACGTACAGCATTCGCCCTTAAGATAACTCAATTTGACCGATTTTGCCCGTACAAGGTTTACAATTCGATGATTCGGATGTTAGCCTTGATTACGCTGTGATAAACAGCGTCAAACACATCTAAGCCCGAGACAGACCGCGGATCCCGACCGCGAAGACCCTGTAAACAAAGCATTTATCCCGCAACAGACCAGTCGGCGACATGTCGTTTGCCGAACACTTCCATTCCTGTCAGATGAAAAAAGCCGGTTTTGCCATCTTCGCAATCTTGATCGTCGGGGTGTCGGCCCACGCCCAGAATCGCGTGTTCGACAACTTCGACACCGCGAACGGGGTGACCGTTTACCGTCCGGCGCCCGAGCCGACGCCTGTACCCGTGACGAAGCGGACGAAGCGCGGCCGGTACGAGGTGGTAGTTAAGGATAACCTCGTAAAGAAGACCGCTCAGACCTCCGCCGTCAGTGATGGCCTGGCAACACGCGAGGCAACATTTCGCCCGACCACGAGGCTCGCGATGGGTTCCAGTACGAGTCTGAAAGGCTTTACTACCGGGAGCCCTGATCACGATTCATACATCGTGGAATCGAGCCGGCGATACAACATCGATCCGCTGCTGATCTACTCCCAAATGCACCAGGAATCGTCGTTCAAGCTGCGCGCTCGATCGCACAAAGGGGCGAGCGGATTGATGCAGCTTATGCCCGCGACGGCCCGTCGTTTCGGCGTGACGTCGATCTGGGACCCGAAGCAGAACATCGACGCGGGCGTGAAATATATGCGCTGGCTGCTCGACACCTTCAACCAGGACGTGGTGCTCGCCCTAGCGGGTTACAACGCCGGTGAAGGGGCCGTGATGAAATACGGCCGCCGCGTGCCGCCGTACCGCGAAACGCAGGAGTACGTCCGCAGGATAACGGCTCGATACAACATGATCTCGGACGGGCGCTACGTGCAGTCGGCTCCGCGAGCGAACGACACCGCCAAGCTCGTCCAGAAAGAATCGAGGCCCCTCACCGTGATCGAATCCACCCCAATGGCCGTCCGCCTGGCCGACGGGAAAATGATGCTGATAAACCAGTAAACAGTGGTCAGTAGACAGTGGTCAGTGGCCAGTTCGGATCCGGCAACTATAGTTCGACAAACAGCCATGCCGCAAAATAGAGGTGAAAGTTCAATATTCAATTGCTGATCACTGACCACTGTCAACTGACCACCGATCACTGACAAGTTGTTGACCTGGGTTTCTCTCTTCTCCACTGGTCAAAAGACGATGCGGCCGGGATCCCGATGGACCCGGCCGTCTTTTTGTTTTCCACAGGAGTTGTGGAAAAAATGGTCAGCCGAAATGGCGAAAATGGTCAGCCAAAATTCGGGAAAATTCTGACCATTTTCGGGAAAGCCGGCGGGAAGTTTTATTGGCCGTCCCTATGTGTCGCAAAATTTCCAGCGATCCGCTGTGTAGAGCGTGTCGAATGTCGGGCGTACGGGACAAGTGTCGCGGGGCTTCGGCTGTATCAAGGGCTTTCAGCCGGTGATCGGTTCGAGCGGATCTACACGCTGTCGATGGCGAACGATCAATGAGCAAGCGCGTCGACCCCGAACCGCCGGACGCTCGTCGCACGATCATTTTTCCATGTTGCATAACTGTTGCACAGATGAGACAATGTATCACCCCAAGGGCCGACTTCGGCCGTTGGGGAAGATGACGCGAGTTTCCGGAGGGAGAGTAAATGATAAAGCACTGGAAAGTGTTCGAAGGGTATCAGGGCGGTAAGCGCAGAGATAAGGCCCGGGTGACGATGAACCCGAACAAGACGATCGGGATGAACGAGCACGCCTGGAAGGCCTTCGGTGCGCCGTCGGCGGTGGAGATGATGTTCGACGGGCATCGGAACATGATCGGGCTGCGCCCATGCGACCCGCACAAGCAGAACGCGTTCACAATAAAAAAGCGGCTGAACGGGAAACACTTCGCCATCTCGGCCGGGGCGTTCCTTAACCATTTCGACATCAAACCCACTCGCACAATGCTGTTCGAAAAGGTCGACATCGAACCGGACGGCACCCTAACCCTCGACCTGACCCGAACGGTAGCGGTGACGCGTGGATCGAAGTGATAGGCAAACTCGGATCTCCTATCGCCGTCAGGGCGGACGGACAGGGTGGATCTGTCGCCTTCAGCGACGGGGTCGTTTGCGTGCCGGGACCTAGGGTTCCGGCCGAAGCGGCCTTCACCCCAGGCTTTATTGTTTGTCGCCTTTGGCGACGAGTGGAGGAATGGGGCGGTCGGGGTTCAAGGGGACGATATCCAACCGAAAGGCGGGGTTGGGATACTAAGGGAGTGATATGAAAACTTTAGTGCTGATATTTCTCCTATCGGTAGTAGTGTGCGCTCAGAGTACCGGAGTGCCGGCATCGGTTTCGGTTGTGGGTGAGGCAGAGATGAAAGTGGTGCCGGACCAAGTCATCTTTACGCTTGAGGTGATCACGTCGGACAAGGAAGTTGCTGTAGCCAAACGCGCGAACGATAAAGCTGTGGCTCAGTTGCTGGCGGTCGCGAAAGCGTTCGGGGTGACAGAAGATGATGTGCGGACGGACAGTCTGACCGTCGGCCCAAGATATTCAACCGTAAGGCGGACGGGGACGGCACGTGAAGAGCAGGTATTATCCGGCTATGAAGTGAAGAATCGAACCCTCGTGACGCTGAAGGACCTGAAGCGTATCGACGAGTTTTTAACAAAGGCGATCGAAGCGGGCGTTAATCGGGTAGTGAGCATCGACATCGCGCACAGCGAAATACAAAAGTTCGAGGAGCAGACCCGGGCGCTCGCGGTAAAGAACGCGGAGGCCAAGGCCCGGTCTTATGCACAGCTGCTCGGGTTGACATTGGGGAAAGCTTACGTGATCCGCGAAGAAGACGCGGACCAGCCCGGGTACGCCGTCGGGTATGGTTCCGGAAGCGGAGTTGGTGACGGCAGCGGTGCCCCCCGGTTAGATAGTCCACCGATGGCGTTCGACAGGGAAGTTACTTTCGCCCTCGGGAGGATCGAGTTGGCTGAAAAGATCTTCGTGATGTTTGAGTTAAAACGGTAAGTCGCCATCTCGAGTGGCCCAAAGGCGTTCGCGCCGAGGCGGCACTCACGCAGGCGAGGGCGCCTGCGTTCTCGGGGTCTTTCGTCACGAGTTGGGTGCGGTTTGTCACACTGACCATTGATATGGTTTCGGTCAGTTGATAGAATTCTCGGTGCAAAAATCCAAATTGAGAGGAGCTGCGGAAATGAGACGAAGCATAGTTGGGGTGTTGGCTTTGTTCGCGATCATGGCGTACGTTACGCTGCCGCCGGTCGCGTCGGCGGACGCGTTGGCGATCGGGACGGTCGTGGAGAATTTTTCGCTTCCGGATGTCGACGGCAAAGCACAGACGCTTGACGGGCTGAAAGGGAAGAACGGCACCGTCGTGGTGTGGCTATCTGCCCAGTGCCCGGTGGTTCGGGGGTACAAGGACCGCATCAACGAGATCGCGTCGGAATATCAAGCGAAGGGGATCAATTTTGTGGGGATCAACTCGAACTCGACGGAGGGCCTCGATTGGGTGAAATCGAACATCGCGGAGTTCGGCTACAAATTCCCGGTGCTGATCGATAAGGGGAACGTGCTGGCGGACAAGTGGGGAGCGACCGTGACGCCGGAGGTCTTCTACTTCGACGCGAAGAACAAGCTGCTCTATCACGGTGCGATCGACAACGACCGCTCCGGCAACAACGTGACCGACCCGTTCCTCAAAGCCGCTTTCGATGCTTCGCTCGGCGGCAAGGCGATCGCGAAGGCCCGTGCCAACGCATTCGGCTGCTCGATCAAGCGCGTCGGCGAGTAACAGCCCAAAATGATCAAGCAATTCCTCACATACGTGAAGGCTGCCGCGACGGCGGCCTTCATCTTTACTCTCGTCTCGGTCGCGGGCGCCCAGGCGCCGGCGAAGCAGCCGGCCGTTAAAGTGACGCAGGTCGACGAAGTCGGCTTCAAGAAACTTCTCGCCCCGGCCGGGAAGCCGCTGCTGATCAACTTCTGGGCGACGTGGTGCGACCCGTGCCGCGAGGAGTTTCCGGAGTTGGTGGAGATCGATAAGGAGTACAAGGGGAAGATCGACTTCATCACCATCTCGCTCGACGACCCCGCGGACATCAGCACGACCGTGCCGAAATTCCTCTCGTCGATGAAGGCGGAGATGCCTGCCTATCTGCTCAAGACCGCGGACGAAAGCGGCGTGATCTCTTCCATCTCGAAGAGCTGGGGAGGCGGGATGCCGTTCACGGCGCTCTACAACGCTAAAGGCGAACTGGCTTACTTCCGCGAGGGGAAAGTGGTGATGGCCACGCTGCGGGAGGAGTTGAACAAACTCGTCGCCCCGAAGCCCGCCGGAATGGATCAGGCTAACCAGCCCTAGTCACCGGTCCTGCGGAGCCCGCCATCTGATCGATCTTTATCGCCCCATCGGCACCGTCGAGCATCACCTCGACGGTGCGTTTTTCTTCCCCAAAGTTGCGGCAGTTCCTTTGGACGGAAGCTTCACGATAATTTGGATCGGCGGCAGGGGAATTTCTTGACAATGGGGCCGGGTTAGGATAGTTTCAGTGACGCAACATTAATCCACCCTAAATACAAAGGAGTTCCTATGCTTAGAAAGATCGAAGATTTCCAGAAGGATTGGGCCTACGAGGCCGAGATGACCGGGAAGGTATTGCGGGCACTCACCGACGAATCGCTCGGGCAGAAAGTTTACGACGAGGGGCGCGACCTGGGGTTTCTCGGCTGGCATCTCGCACAGACGCTTAAGGAGATGCTCGGGCTCGTCAAACTGAACATCGACGGCCCGGAGCACAACGCTCCGAGGCCCGATTCGGCGGCCGAGATCGCGGAAGCGTACGAGAGAGCGGCCAAGTCCGTTACTGACGAGATCAACGCGAACTGGACCGACGAGACGCTTCTCGAGTCCGACGAGATGTACGGCGAAACATGGGCCCGCGGCCTCACGCTCTTTTACCTCATCACCCACCAGGCCCACCACCGCGGCCAGATGACCGTTCTCATGCGCCAGGCCGGGTTGGCCGTTCCGGGCGTGTATGGACCCTCGAAAGAGGAATGGGCGGCTTACGGGGCTCCGGCGATGGCTTAGAGACGCCGCCTAAAGGCGGCATTTATTTTTGGTTAGACCATGGGTCCGTCACCTAAAGGTGACGGCAAGATTTTAAGAGAAGACTGCTAAAAGAGGCGACGGCAAGTTTTCATATTTGCCGTTGCCTTTAGGCAACGGGTCAAATTCCACAAAGATCTCACCGGGCTTTAGCCCGGAATCCGCCGTTGACGACATTCGATAAAGATTGCAGTTCTCGAGAGAACGGGACGGCCTGATGGTGCTGTTCCTGATTCTGAATGTAGCGTCGCACCTCTTCGAGTCGCGATTCAGAAACGGAAACGGCGAAATAGTCGTCCTGCCAGATGAATTTACCTTTGAAGAAGCTCTGCTGGTTCAGCCAGTGGGCGGATTCGCCTTTGATCAGCATCATCAGTTTGGCAATTGTGTGTTCAGGGCCGAGGGCGATGAGGATGTGAAGATGTTCGGACCAGCCGCCGATGGAATCTAGGTGGATCCCCTTTTTCTTGCAATTCGCTTTTATATGGGTGATCAGTTTATTTCTGATGTCGGAGGTGAAATGGGGTTCGCGGTTTTTAGTGGAGAAGACGGCGTGGACCCAGATTCGTACATAAGACATAGGGGTGAGTTGACGGAAACTGGGCTGAAGCCCAAATTTATTTTTATCCTCCGGTGTCCGTTGCCTAAAGGCAACGGCAAAATTATCAGAACATGTGTTGATTGCCTAAAGGCAACGGCAATTTGTTTGGACATTTTCAACCGTCGCCTAAAGGCAACGGCAAATTATTGCCCAAATTTGGGCCGCTGTATTTCCGCACTATTCTGCGGTTCAAATCGACATCACTATTCGGACGCGTTAGAATAACTGTTTTGTTTTTGCTTCAGGAAGTGAACAGAGGATGAACGAAACAGCTATCACGCCGGAGATCATTGCCCAGCACAATCTGACCGCTGAGGAATACGAGAAGATCAAGCAGATCATGGGGCGGGAGCCGAACATGACGGAGCTTGGGGTTTTCTCGGTGATGTGGTCGGAGCACTGCTCCTACAAATCGTCGCGGGTGCATCTGAAGAGGTTGCCGACGACGGGCGAGCGCGTGATCGTGCCGCCGGGCGAGAACGCGGGCGTGGTGGACATCGGGGATGATTGGTGCGTGGCCTTCAAGGTGGAATCGCACAATCACCCGTCGTTCATCGAGCCTTTCCAAGGGGCGGCGACTGGCGTCGGGGGGATCCTTCGCGACGTGTTCACGATGGGAGCGAGGCCGATCGCGGCGATGAACTCGCTTCGTTTCGGGCCGCTCGATGACGAGCAGAACGGCTCACGCAACCGGGCGATCCTGAAGGGCTGCGTGGAGGGGATCGGGCATTACGGGAATGCGTTCGGGGTGCCGACGGTGGGCGGGGAAGTGGTGTTCGACGAATCTTACAGCCTGAACCCGTTGGTGAACGCGTTCGCGCTCGGGATCGTGCGCAAGGACCAGATCTTCTTCGGTAAGGCGGAGGGTATCGGGAACCCGGTGCTTTACGT
>JAEZJR010000022.1 GCA_023415725.1 Acidobacteriota bacterium | reverse complement strand
AGGGCGGTACGACCGAGGTAGCTGTACCGCCCTTGCTCACGCTCGGGCTTATTCATGTTTCTGAAAATACATTGAAACCCTTTGTGAACATTGCTACTCTAACTGTTTCGTCTTTAAATGAGCAGACGCATTGTAGAAAGCTATAAGAAGAAGCTAGCCGCTGAAGAGGGTTGGGTCGTCAAACAAGGCGCTCAGCTCCGCGTCGCGCTTTGCTACCCGAATACCCACGCCATCGCGATGGCGAATCTCGGGATGCACACAATGTACGAGCTCTTCAACAAGATCCCCGAGGTCTCGTGCGAACGCGTGTTCCTTCCCGATCCGGCGGACCTTAAAGAATACGAGAAGTCACGTACGCCGCTTCTCTCGCACGAAACGCAGACCCCGGTCCGCGATTTCGACGTCGTCGCGTTCTCAATCTCGTTCGAAACCGATTACCTCAACATGGCGCGGATGCTCCAGCTGAGCGGCATCCCCGTCTGGTCATCAGAGCGTAACCATTTCCACCCACTCGTGATCATGGGCGGCGCCGCGTCGTTCCTCAATCCGGAACCGATCGCTGATTTCACCGATGTGATCGCCGTTGGGGAAGGCGAAATACTTGTCCATCAACTGATCGACGCGATCCTCGAGAACGAGACCAAGGAAGATATCCTGCTATCGCTCGCTCGCCTTGGCCGCGGGTTCTACGTTCCTGAATTCTACGACGTTATCTATAACGAGGACGGCACCGTTTTCGATTACGTACCTAACCAAGAAGGCATTCCACGCCGGGTGGGCCGTGCACTCGCGGCCGTAAACCCGAAAGAGGGCACTCTCCGCCGCGCTCTGAGACGCGGAGAAACCGAACTCGCGGATTTCCTTGTAAATCAGGACACCTTCTGCCCGTCGACGTCCGTCTGGTCGCCGGAAGCCGAGATGGGCGATCGCCTGCTCGTCGAGATCTCGCGCGGCTGCTCGCAGGGGTGCCGTTTCTGCTGGGCGGGTTACAACTACTACCCGCCGCGCGTCGTCCCCGCGAAAGACATCCTGGAAAAGGCTCGAGAGTGGCGTGCCAAAACGAACAAGATCGGCCTCGTGTCGACCGCGGTTTGCGACCACCCGGAGATATCGACGATACTTCGCGAACTTCGAGCGATGGATTACCGCATCACCGTATCGTCGCTTCGCCTCGACCAGATCTCCGATGAACTGCTGGATGCACTCGTCGAATCGAAGGACCAGCAGATCGCCGTCGCCCCCGAAACCGGTTCCGACCGGCTACGGCGCGTGATAAACAAGAACCTCACGAATGACGAGATCGTCGATATATGCGGTTCGGTGTTTGACCGCGGTTTGCTCACCATCAAGCTCTACACGATGGTCGGCCTGCCGACCGAAACGCAGGAGGATCTTGACGAGATCTTCGTCCTAACGGAACGCATTAAAAACCGTATGCTCGAGGCCGGCAAGAAATTCGGCCGTGCGGGCAAGATCATCACTTCGCTGAACGGCTTCGTCCCCAAGCCCAATACACCTTTGCAGTGGGACGGTATCTGCGACGAACGCGAGCTCAAACGCCGCATCAAGTACGTCTGCAAGGGCCTGAGCAAGATCCCGAACGTCGAGGTCCGCTTCATGTCCGCCCGCATCGCCCACGAGCAGGCGTTGTTCTCCTCGGGCGACCGCACCGTCGCCAAGGTGATCGACGCCGCCGCCCGGTTTGGCGGCGATATGGACAAGGCCATCAAGTTCACCGGCACGGATCCGTCGTTTCACATTTCCCGCGATCGCTCATACGACGAGTTTCTGCCGTGGTCGATCGTCGACTCCGGCCTCTCGTTCGAATTCCTTCGCACCGAGCACGAAAAAGCACGGGCCGCTCTTTCGAGCCTCCCGTGCCCCGCTGTTGAAAAATGCACCACCTGCGGCGTTTGCCCATCGACCTGGTTGGCCGACGCTCCGCTCGCACTTGTCCAGATCCAACCCGCTAAAGTGCAGGCCGCCCTGGGCGTCGCTTAATTCTCCTTCAAAAGGTAACCCGTCGGCGCTGCCGTGTAGTCAAATTTGTAGGTGTACTTATAGATCCCGAATGGAAGCATATTCACCGGCCTCTGGTAACTGACGTGGGCTCGAATATGTCCCTGCATCGGTACGATATCGACCACCGCATCGCTGGGGATCTGGTAATCGTATGACGCTCGCTGTATGTGTGCCGCAACGACCTCTGCCGGCTTCATTTGGCCGGAGGCTGCCAACCCTTTCACTACGGCCGTGTCCATCTCCTGCTTGAAGCTCGCCCCCTGGTAGGCGACCGGGATGTATTGATAACCGGCATGGGCGGCTAAAACCAGGAAGACCAGAATGGCCAGGAACTTCACTCCGGCGCTTCCGCGCTCGGAATTGCGGTGGTTCATTGAATTCTTCATCGGTGGAATTTCCTCAACGAGAACGGATCTTTGATAGGCCTTACGAGCGGATGAATTTCTTTACGGTGGACCTGATAAGCGAAGCCGGGACTTCCGACCCGGGCACGATCACCGGTTTTCCGATTCCGCGCAGCAATACCCACTGCAGCGAACGGCCGATGTTCTTTTTGTCGTGTTTGAAGGCCTCAAGGATCTCTGAGGGATCGATATGCGTGATCGGCGGAAGGATGCCCGCACGATGCACAACATCGTTCAACGATTTTACTTCATCCGGCGAAAGCAATTCAAGCTTTTTCGAAAGCTCCGCCGCGAAGAGTATCCCCCAGCCGACCGCTTCCCCGTGCTTCAGGTAGCTGTAATTCGTGGCCTTTTCGAGGGCGTGGGCGAAAGTATGGCCGAAATTCAGTATCTTTCGGGACCTCGAATCGATCTTGGCCGTCGCTTCCCGCTCGTCGCCGGCCACGATCTTGGCCTTGAATCGTATCTGATCGGCGAGAAATGCTTCGAATTCCGCCGAGTCGAAGGCGGTTCGATTATCCAAAAGCTTTCTCGTGCTGTTAAGCAATTTCCTCCCCGACAAAGCCCCATGTTTGACGGCCTCGCAGAACCCCGCGGTGAGTTCCCTTTCCGGCAAGGTCCCCAGAACGGTCGGGTCGATCAGCACTCCCTTCGGCTGGTAAAAGGACCCTACGAGATTCTTCCCGAACTCGGTGTTTATCCCCGTCTTCCCGCCGACCGAAGAATCGATCATCGAGAGCAGCGTCGTCGGCACCTGCAGGAACGGTACGCCGCGAAGGTGGACCGAAGCGGCGAATCCGGCGAGGTCGCCGACAACGCCCCCGCCGAGGGCCATGACCGCATCCGTTCGCGACAGGTTTTCCTTGCCGAATGCGGTCAACAGTGCTTCCAGCGAGCGGAAACTTTTAGCTTCTTCACCGTCGGCAACGTGGTGGAAACATGGCGAAAAACCTTCCCGCCGCAGCAGGAAATCCACCGACTTTCCGTACAGCCCGAGTACAGTCTTGTTGGTGACGACACAGATCGTTTGTGCCGCGTGGCCCAGGAGCCGCGACGCCCATACCCCGATCTCGAACAAAGAATGTCCGCCCACCGTCACGTCGTAGGCGGAAGCGCTGGGACTTGTCTTTACGGGGATAAGTGTGGGCATCGGACGGTCAGTTAAGGCTCGTTCTTATAACTTCCGCCAGCCGGTTGGCCTGGTCGGTGATGGTGGATTGGTCCTTGCCCTCGATCATCACGCGGGCGAGATTTTCTGTGCCGGAATACCGAAGCAGCAGCCGGCCGGTTCCCGCAAGTTCCCCTTCTATCGCCTTCGCCGAATCAGCGATCGCCGTGACCTCCTCGAACGGCCGTTTCTCTTTGACCTTCACGTTCACGAGGATCTGCGGGTACGTTGTGAATCCCTGGAGCATTTCTGAGAAAACGGCCCCGCGCTCGTGCATCGCCTCTAGAACGAACAGCGTCGTCAGCATCCCGTCGCCGACTATGCTTTTATCCGGGAAGATTATATGCCCGGACTGCTCCCCTCCGATCTCCGAACCGCTCGCCAGCAGCTCGTCCAGAACGTATTTGTCCCCGACGGCCGTCCTGACAAGCTCTATCCCTCTCGACTTCAATGCAAGTTCCAGCCCGATGTTGCTCATCACGGTCGCGATGACCTTGCGGTTCGCGAGTTTGCCATGATCGAGCAGGAAATTCGCCATTATCCAGAGCGTCGCGTCACCGTCGACGATCTCACCCGCCTCGTTCACGAAAAGAGCCCTGTCTGCGTCGCCGTCGAACGCGACGCCGAAATCGGCCTTTTGCTCCACCACCGCTCGTTGAAGATGTTCGAGGTGCAGCGAACCGCAATCCATGTTAATGTTGCGGCCATCGGGTTCGTTATTGATCGCGACCACTTCCGCCCCGAATCGATTGAACAATTCCGGAGCCAGGTGGCAGGCGGCACCGTTGGCGCAATCGATCAGGGTCTTCTTTCCGGTGAGATCTAATCTCGGAAAGCCGGCCGCAAGGTTATCCAGGTAATCCTTGTTGAACTGCGCCGCAGTCGAGCGGTCGACCTCGGTCGACGCGAATTCCGAAGTTCCCCCAGCCGCGATGTCTGCCTCAATTGCCCGTTCAGTCGCGTCATCGGCTTTTTTACCTGTGGGCGTGAAGATCTTGATACCGTTGTCCTCGAACGGGTTATGCGAGGCGCTGATCACGACGCCGGCGTCGAAGCCGTGCGTCCGCGTCAGATACGCCACGCCGGGGGTCGTTATTACCGCGGCCGAGACGCATTCCGCTCCCTCGCTTTTCGCCCCAGCATGAAACGCCGCCTCGATCTGCTCGCCCGATTCGCGAGTATCCCGCCCGGTTACGATCCTCGGGGTCTTCCCCGTTCGTTCCCTCAACTGCCTCGCGAGCGACGCTCCTATAATGCCGATCGTCCTGTCATCGAGCGGGAATTCGCCCGCGACCCCGCGGACCCCGTCCGTGCCGAAAAGTCTTTTCATAAACCTGTTGCCTGTGAGGCGAAGTGTTAGTTATACCGTAGCGCATCGGGCCTCAACAAACATCGCTCATATAAATCTTTTTTGTAATATCCATAATTAAACAAGAATTTGTTTGACAACGCCCTGCCGGTTGAGCGAATCTTAAAGCGTAACAGGACGTTCACACCTGTAGTTCAACCCTGGACCTTAAAACCTGAATTTGATGATAAACAGAGTAGTTTTCTGCACGCTTTCGCTTCTTCTCACGGCACCGGTTTTCGGTCAGGTTCAGCTTGTTGAGCCGACTCCTACTCCCGTCAAGGTCGTAATAACCAACAACCTCCCGGCCCCGAAGCCTGCTGCCACAAGGCCGAGAACGACGCCGACCCCGATCGTCGTCGGTGCGTCGCAGAATCCGACCTCGGTGGTTCCGTCGGTCCCGGCCGCACCGACGCAGTCCGGCCCGTCGACCACACAGGTCCAAACTGCCAGCGTGCCCGCTTCCACCTCGATCGAGAACCTCAAATTCCACAGCCTTGGCTTCCGCGATTTGAAGAACAAGATCGCCGAAGCGAAACGCTATATGCAGACCCGCCCGCTCACGACGGCTGCTGTCAGCTCGCCCATGGCCGGCGAATCGGTCCGCATCGCTTTCAACGATTCCCGTCAGAACGAGATCGATTACGTCGTCATTTCGAAGGAAGCTTTCCTTTCGGCCAAGAGCGAGGCCCTGGCGATGTCGGAGGGCGGCATTCAGCTCCGTATCAAGACGATCCGTGCCAACGGTGTGAACACCCCGATCGCCCTCATCGATGACCGCGGCGAGACGCACCTGCCGCTGCTCGTGCAGTACCCGGTCGTCCGCGAAGGCAAATATTACGAGACGGCCTATTACCACTCGACCCACCCGGGCGTAGTGACCCCTGAGGTCGTCAACGCCGGCCGGCTTTACGTCCGCAACGTCATCGAGATCGCCCGCGAGCGGCTGAAGGACCACGGGATAACCGTTACACCGAAGATCGCCGACATCGCCGAGCGCCTCGCGACTGTCGAGCACGTCGATCACCTGCGTTTCCGCACCGAGCCGCACAACAAGATCTACGACGATATCTTCACGCTCTACGCTCTGAACGAGGGGCAGACCTACCGTTATTCGGTCAGTTCGGCCGGTGCGGGCGGCATGGTGCAGATGATCCCGTCCACTTACAGGATGGTCCGCTCGTGGCACCCGAACATCCCGCTCAAGGCCGATTTCGTTGAGGGGATGCGCGACCACGTCAATGCCACCCAGGCGATGCTGCTCTACATGAACCGCACTTGGAACGACCTGATGGCGAGCCCGACCGTTGCCAACGCCTTCACCAACGGCATCGCCACGCAGGAACAGCTCATGGCCGCCGGGTACAACTCCAACCCCGCCCGCATCGCCGGCTACATCAACCGCGCGGGCGAGAACTGGACGAACCTCATCCCACGCGAAACGAAGATCTACCTCCAGATCTACGACTCGCTCGAACGCTTCGTCCCCATGAATGCACGGACAAGATAGATCCGAAGCCTGACCGTAAGTGAGGGCCAAACAGTTTGGATAATAAAAGGCCCGCTTTTACGCGGGCCTTTTATTTAGTTGCTCTTTTGATCTTGTGCTATGCCATAGCTTTCTTGTTCAAGATCTTTTCAACCTCCGCCTGCACATCTTCGAATTTGCAATTCACCAGGTTCGCGTCGTCGAAGAAAGGAGCGTCGGTGATCTCGACGATCGCGAATGCAGGCGGGGCGAAGCTTTCCATCTCTTCCCTGCTTGCGAACGCCACCCTCGCACGGTTCAATCCCCAGAGCGGGCCGAGATAGACGTCGAATTCGAACCTTCGACCGTCGAACTCTTCAAAGTAACGGTTCTTCCTGATCTCGTTCCCCTCAAGCGGCTTGAAATGTTCGTATTCCGCATCGGTAAGCTCGATCTCTTCGATGCGCCATTCGGCGCCGTATTCGCCAGCCGGGTAACGCTTCTGCAGCAGGAGCGTCCATTCCTTTGTCTCCGGCACGCGGACGGAACGCAGCCGCAGCCGCGTTTCGTGGATGTAGTTGTCGAATAGCTGAAGATGCGAGCTCTTGCGTTCCAGGGGTTCTGGCAGGCCTTCGACCAAAAACGATCTGTGCAGTTCGGTTCGGAATGTTTTGTCCGTTAACATTGCATTTATTATACTTTTCCTCTTGGTTTTATCATTAGACGCGGGCCTTAATTGACCCGCGCCGATATTAGATATTCAGCTAAATATTATGAAGAACTTATACATCGCTTCCCTGCTCGCCGCCGCTGCCCTGATCTCCGCCTGCGGCGGTTCGACCGAAACGACCAACGTCAACAACGGCACGGCGAACGTTAACGCCAACCGGCCCGCGAACGCGGCGACGAACAAGGAGAACCCGCTCGCCGCCCAGACCGCTACCCCTGAAGCGACCACCAACAACGCCCCGACGCTCGGGCCCGTTTACAAAGCTTACTGCGCCGCCTGGGAAAAGAAGGACGAGAAAGCCCTTCGCACGATCTATTCCTCAGATACGCTGAAGGCCTTCGAGCAGCAGATGAAGGAGGACAACATCAGGTCGCTCACCGAGTTCCTCGCGGAAGACAACGCCTCCACCAGCCTCTGCGAGGCCCGCAACGAGAAGATCACCGGCGATACCGCCACAGCCGAGGTCCGCACCAAAGGCTACCCGAACGGGATCACCGTAGTCTTTGTAAAAGAGAACGGCGAATGGAAACTCACCAACCGCCGCCCCGAAGGAGCACTGAAGTAAAAAGTTCAGAGTTCAAGCTTTAGCTTGTTCTTCTTTAATCATGTATTACTGGCGTCAACTCACCGAGGAACAGCGAAAAGAAGTTCTCCGCGAACGGATGGGAAGAGATCTCCCTTGGCATTCACCGCCGCACATCGAGTTCACTGGCGAATTCTCGTTCATTATTACCGCTGCATGTTACGAACACAAACACATCGTCGGTAGAGATCCGAACCGGATGGCTGAATTTGAAAGTCGGTTGATCGAGGCTTGTGTCGAAGCAGAGGCAGAGATTCTTGCGTGGTGTGTCCTGCCGAATCATTACCACATTCTGATCAGAACGAAAGACATCAAGCGCCTAAGAAAAGCATTGGGCCAGCTTCACGGCAGGACTTCGATGTTTTGGAACCGTGAAGACCATTCCGTCGGAAGAAAGGTGTGGTTCAACTTCTTCGACCGTGACATGAGGTCCAACCGGCATTTTTGGGCCACGATGAATTACATCCACAATAACGCGGTTCATCACGGCTACGCAGCACGGTGGCAGGAATGGCCCTACTCCAGTGCCGCTAGATTTCAAGAAGAGAAAGGGGCCGAAGAGGCATCTCGAATCTGGAAGAAGTATCCTGTGCTTGATTACGGTAAGGATTGGGATATTTATTAGCGAAAAGTTCAGAGTTCAAGCTTCAGCTTGCCTCGATTGCGGCAACGCAATTCGTCGCAAAAAGTACAAGCTAAAGCTTGAACTCTGAACCATATCTTAAGCTCCTGCCGCTTTGTACGCGGGCAGTATCACCCTCGCTGCTTTTTCCTTCTTCAGCCCGAGAGCCCAATCAGCCTGCATGAGCGTGTGGATGTCGCGGGTCCCTTCATAGATCACTGCAGCCTTGCAGTTTCTGAGGTACCGCTCGACCGGGTAATCGTTGGTGTACCCGTTGGCCCCGTGTACCTCGATCGCCATTGAGGCCGCCTTCTCGGAGCGCGTGGTCGCCTGCCATTTCGCGAGGCTCGCGGCCTTCGCCGACGGCTTCCCGTGGTTCTTCAGCCAGCCGCACTTTAGCCACAGCATGTGGGCCATCTGGTAATCGGCCTCCATGTCGGCGATCTTCTGTTTGACGAGCTGGAAGTTGGCGATCGTCTGCCCCTGGACCTCGCGGGTGTTTGCGTATGCGACCGAGGCGTCGCGCGACGCGCGGATCACGCCCGTCGCACCGCTCGCTACGGTGTAGCGGCCGTTCTCCAGCGAGAACATAGCGATCTTGAACCCTTCGCCTTCCTGCCCGAGCATGTTCGCCGCCGGGACGCGGACGTCCTGCAGCGAGAAATAACCGGTATTCCCCGCCTTGATACCGAGCTTGCCGTGGATCGTCCCGCTTGAGAAGCCCGGCATCGTCCGCTCGACGATGAAGCACGAGATACCCGTGTGGTCGCGGACCTTCATCTTCTCCATGTCCGTCCAGCAGAAGAACAGGAAGTTGTCCGCCACGTCCGCCAGCGATATCCACATCTTCTCGCCGTTGAGGATCCAGTCGTCGCCGTCACGGCGGGCCGTCGAACGCATCCCGACCACGTCGGAACCCGCGTTCGGCTCGGTCAACCCAAAGGTCGCAAGCTTCTCACCTTTAGCCTGCGGCACGAGGTATTTCTGTTTCTGCTCCTCCGTGCCCCAGCTGTAAACGCTAAGCGAATTCAACCCGACGTGCACCGACATCGCTACCCGCAGGAACGTGTCGCACGCCTCAAGCTCCTCGCAAACGAGGCCGAGCGAAACGTAGTCGAACCCCGCACCGCCGTACTCCTCCGGGATGCAGACGCCGAGCAGCCCGAGCTCAGCCATCTTCTCGAACACCCTCGGTTCGAAATAGGACTTTTCGTCCCATTCCTTGATGTACGGGGCCACCTCGCCCGCGCAAAATTCGCGTACCGTCTTCTGCAAAGCAAGCTGTTCTTCTGAAAGTTCGAAATCGATCACGGCTGTTAAATGTCCTCGCTAAATGATTGTATTATTGTGGTTGGGAAGCCAATTTCAACGAGAAAAGCATATCATTTCAAGCCCTGATTAGCGAAAGTTGCCGACTACGGCCCGCTAATATAAGTAAGCAAACTAATTAATTTCTGATTCTGGAAACTCGTTACTGATAATTGGAACCGGCCCCGAACATCCGATGATCACCGTCGAACAAGCCCTTAAGCTCGTCGCCCGCGAAACGCAGGCCTTGAAGGCCGAGCGCATTCCGCTCGAAGACGCCCTCGGCTGCGTCCTCGCCGAAGACATAATCGCCGACACCGACATGCCCCCGTTCGACCGCTCGCAGATGGACGGCTACGCGGTGAAGGCCGCCGATACAAAGAACGCCCCGGTCTCGCTGAACCTTGTTGGCGAATCCGCCGCAGGACGCGGCTGGCACAAAACACTTAAAGCCGGCGAGGCCGTCCGGATCATGACCGGTGCCCCGCTTCCCTCCGGAGCCGACGCGGTACAAAAGATCGAACTGACAAGTGAGGACGGCAACACCGTCACGATCAAGGAGCCGACATCCTCGGGCCGCTACATCGTTCACAAGGGCAAAGAGATCAAAAAGGGCAAGGTCGTTCTGAAGACCGGTACCAGGATCACCCCGAACAACATCGCCGTCCCCGCCGCTTTCGGTTATGCCAAACTGAGGTTAGCCAAACGCCCCCGCGTCGCTATACTCTCCACCGGCACCGAGATCGTCGACATCGCAAAGCGCCCGAAACGCGACCAGATCCGCAACTCCAACTCGATAATGCTCAAATCTCTTTGCGAAGAAGCGGGAGTCGAAACAACGATCCTGCCGCACGTCGGCGACGATCTGTCGGATCTGAAAACTCAGATCTCAAATGCCGCGCGCACCGCCGATGTTCTCATCACGACCGGCGGCGTTTCAGTGGGAAAATACGACCTGACCAAGTTTGCCCTCCGCGAACTCGGTGCCGAAATATTTTTCGAACGCCTCCGCCTCAAACCCGGCAAGCCCAGCGTTTTTGCGAAACTCAAAAAGACGCTGATATTCGGCCTGCCCGGCAACCCCGTTTCTGCAGCAGTGACGTATTACCTGTTCATACGATCGGCACTTACGCGGATGCAAAGCGCCCGCGAACCCGAACTGAAAAAGGGCACCGCCATCACATCGAAACCGGTCAAGGCTCCAAAAGAACGCGACGCCTACCTTCCAGCATCGCTTTCTACCAACGCGAACGGATCGATCATCGCCGATCCGGTCGATTGGCACGGCTCGTCCGATTTCATCGGCTTCGCACGAACCGATGCTCTGCTTGTAGTCAAACGCGGCACCAAGATCGAGTCGGGTTCGCCGGTACAGTTACTATTTCTTTGACCGATTCGAGATAACATCACTCTCGCTTTTATAATGTCTGAACCGTCTGCCCTAGCCCACGTCGCCATTCACGACACCGTCGAGCGTCTATTAACCGACGCTCCACGCGGTTCGTTATTGGATGTCCCAGCAGGCGAAGGTGCGCTGGCGAAGCGCCTGAAAGAATTGGGTTACGATGTCTCTTGCTGTGACCTCTACCCCCAGATCTTCAAGCTCGATGGTGTTGATATAAAGCAAGGCGATCTGGACTCGCGATTGCCCTACGACGATGCCTCGTTCGACACGATCGTCTGCATCGAGGGCCTTGAGCATATCGAGAATCCGGCGAATGCTATCCGCGAATTCACGCGTCTGCTAAAACCGCGGGGCACCCTGATCGTTTCAGTGCCGAATATAATGAACATCGAAGAGCGGCTGAAATGGCTCTTTTCGGGCTACACTTCCCACTTCAAACCGCTCTCCACTGAGGCGCGAGATGCGATCGCGAAAGAATTCGGCGGCATGGACGAGATCGCCCTGCATGTTAACCCGATCGGCTATTCCGAGGTCCGTTATCTGCTCGAGAAATACGGCTTCGCGATCGAGGGCGTGCACATCGATAAACCGAAAAAGAACAGCTGGGCCTTCCGCCCGATCGTCGGTGTCATCAGGCTGGTTTCGCGATTTTCCTCAGATTCGAAGCGCCGCGAGCGTTGGACCGACGAACTCAATTCCGACGAGGTGCTGCTCGGGGGCAACACGATGATCTTTAAGACAAAGAAGCAATGAGCGAGCTTACACATTACGACGAAAAGGGCGTCCGCATGGTGGACGTTTCGGCTAAAGAGATCACCACCCGCCGTGCCGTCGCCTCGGGCCGCGTACTGCTATCACCAGAAACCATCGCCATCCTCCGCAAGAACGAAAACCCTAAGGGTAACCCGCTCGAGATCGCCCGCATCGCCGGGATCATGGCCGCCAAATGCACCAGCGAACTCATCCCGCTCTGCCACCAGATCAACCTCTCAAAAGTCAGCGTCACTGCCGACTTGGACGATACCGGAGTCCTCATCAAGGCCGAGGCCGTCACTAACGCCCAAACCGGCGTCGAGATGGAAGCCCTCACCGCCGTCTCCGTCGCCGCACTCACCATCTACGACATGTGCAAAGCTGTCCAAAAGGACATCCAAATAACCGACATCCATCTGGAATCCAAAACCGGCGGCAAATCCGACTACAAAGCGACGTAACCCTTCGACCACTCTTTTCCGTTTTTTCCGTGCCATCCGTGTATTCCGTG
This sequence comes from Acidobacteriota bacterium, assembly GCA_023415725.1. Taxonomy (GTDB): domain Bacteria; phylum Acidobacteriota; class Blastocatellia; order Pyrinomonadales; family Pyrinomonadaceae; genus OLB17. The sequence goes on along the minus strand of JAEZJR010000022.1, from coordinate 4,127 downwards.
GTTCCATTCTTCTTTTCATCTTCTTCGTCTTATTCATCTTTTTGTGTGGTTTAAGGATCGGAACACAGAACAAGATGAACAAAAACGGAACGCACAGAAAAGGGAGAATTTGAACCACGGAAGGCACGGAAATAGCAGAATTTGGCTAGCTATGATCGGCGGTCAATTTTCTCTTCTACCCTGCCGAACTTTCCTGTAAACTTATTCGTAATATAAAGCACCTAGATAACAGGGGAGAAACCGCCGATATGAAGTACAAAGTCGCCCGCGATGCCGAACCGCAATTCACACTGCTGATCGTCGCCACGCTTTTGAGCATCGGCCTCTGGATCGCTTCGTGGTACATCCCCCTGCTGTCGTACCTGACCTATCCGCTCCGCATTTTCGCGACCTTCATTCATGAGGGCGGCCACGCGCTGGCCACGGTGCTGACCGGCAATTCGGTGCAAAGCCTGACAGTTTCGCCTGACGGCAGCGGAGAGGTCTATTCGCTCGGCAGCGGCCTACTTTCGGGCCTCCTGATCTCGAGCGCGGGCTACCTCGGCACGACCGCCTTCGGTGTCGGCCTGCTCGCCTGGATGCGTTACGGCCGTTCATCGCGGCTCGCTCTGTTGATCTCGGCGGGTTTCGTCGTGGTTATGACGGCGGTTTTCGGCTTCCTGGCCCCGGTGTTCAATCTCTTCGCGACCTCAACGGCCGGCGGGCTCTTCTTCACGATCTTCTCAGGTGCCCTTCTAGCTGTCGGCCTCGCGGCGATCGCCAAATACGCCAGCCCGAAATGGCTCAACTTCACCGTCGCTTTCCTCGCGGTGCAGTGTTTGTTAAACGCCGTCTACGACTTGATCAATGTCTTCTTCATCTCCACGCTGACCGCACAGCACTCCGACGCAGCCAATATGGCCGCCGCGACCGGCATCCCCGGAATGTTCTGGGTCCTGCTCTGGATGGTCATCTCCATCGCGATGATCTCCATCGGCCTCCGCATTTACTCGGTTAACAAGAACAGAGCGACCGACACAGTTTTCGAAGATTAGTCCTCAGCTTTCACTTTTCACATATCACCTATCACTTATTCCGGAAAGGAATTGTGGCAGGTGATATTTAATGCTAAAACTACCATCCTAATTACGTGCAAACTCCCAAACTTGAAATGACCCTCGGCGAATTCCCCATCGGTGGACGCCTGCTTGTGCGCTCGAAGAAGGACTGGCGCGTCGCCGTCGTATCGCGAAAATCGGAAGACGGCGTCGTTTCGATCTCCATCGCCTCGCCGTCCGGCTACTGTTACCGTATCCGCCGCACCTTCGAGGCCTCGGTGACGATCGAAGGCGGCATTGCCTACCTTCCAAAAGACAACTCCGAGCCATGGCGCGAAAACTTCTCCGGCTACGACACCCGCTGGTAAACCGGTCGGACCGCAGCCATCCTGCCTGTGAGTCTTCGTGTTTGTTTCACCCCTGAAACGTGCTAAAATCGAGATTTGTCCATTAGCTCGATTTTTGCGCTATGCAGCCTGCCCGGAAGAAAGAAGAAGCCATCGAGGTCCACGGGGCCCGGGTCCACAATCTGAAGAACATCTCCGTCTCGCTACCGCATAACAAGCTTACGGTGGTAACGGGCGTTTCCGGTTCGGGCAAATCCTCGCTCGCGTTCGATACGATCTATGCCGAGGGGCAACGCCGTTATGTGGAGTCGCTCTCCGCCTACGCCCGGCAATTCCTCGAGCGGATGGACAAGCCGGATGTTGACGAGATCACCGGCATCGCCCCGGCGATCGCTATCAGGCAGAAGAATTCGACCCGCAACCCGCGCTCGACCGTCGCCACCCAGACCGAGATCTACGATTACCTTCGTCTGCTCTATGCCCGTGCGGGCCAAACGTTCTGCCACGTCTGCGGCCGCGAAGTAAAAAAGGATTCGCCCGAATCAGCGGCCGACGAAGTGCTGGCGACCCTTGAACCAGGCACTCGCTTCTACGATCTCTTCCCGATCCTCGAGGACGCCGCGGCTGCAAAAACCATCAGGGCGAAGAAAGCAGTCAAAAAAAATACGGCCAGTGACCTCAGCGTTTCGGCCTATCTGATCTCGCTGCTGCAGCAGGGATTTTCGCGGCTCTACCGCGACGGCGAAGTGCTGGAGCTCACTCGGCCTGAAGACTATAAATTCGCGGACTTCCATAACACATTCGTCCTGATCGATCGCCTCAAGGCCGACCCAGAGATCCGCCAGCGCCTGGTCGATTCGCTTGAGACCTGCTTCCGTGAAGGCCACGCCGCGATCGTAGAACCGGCTTTCCAGCCTATTCCGTCGGCTGACGAATCCTCCAAGGAACCGATAGCACTTAAATTTTCAGACCGCTACATCTGCAAATACGACGGAACGGTCTACGAAGAGCCAGAGCCGCAGCTTTTCAGTTTCAATTCGCCCTACGGCGCGTGCCCGGTCTGCCAGGGTTTCGGAAACACGATCGGTGTCGATTACGACCTCGTTGTCCCGAATCCGCTGCTCTCGCTTAAAGACGGCGCGATCGAGCCCTTCACCCGGCCGCAGCATTCTTGGGCGCAGAAGGAACTCCTGAAATACGCCGCCGCCGCGAACATCAAGACGAACATTCCCTATGCTGACCTGCAGGATTACCAGCAGAACTGCATCATTTACGGCGACGAGGGCTGGCGCGGTATCAAGGGCTTCTTCGGATTCCTTGAAACCAAGAAATACAAGCTGCACGTGCGCGTCTTCCTCGCGAAGTACCGCGGCTACACGAAATGTCCCGAATGCGGCGGCTCCCGGCTCCGTCAGGAGGCCCGCGACGTTCGCGTGGGCGGCCGCTCGCTTCCGGAGATATTAGATCTTTCGATCGCGGACGCATACGCGTTCTACGAATCTCTAACTCTCTCCGAGGAACGAGAAAAGATCGCCGAAAAGCTCCTGCTCGAGATACGCCGCCGCCTGAAATTCATGGTGGACGTCGGGCTAGAGTACTTGACGCTCAATCGGCTCGCCGCTACGCTTTCCGGCGGTGAGGCTCAGCGGATCCAGCTTGCTACCAATCTCGGTTCCCTGCTCGTCGGCACGCTTTACGTGCTCGATGAGCCGAGCATCGGCCTTCACCCGCGCGACAACGCGCGTCTCGTGAAGATCCTCGAGAACCTGCGCGACATCGGCAACACGCTGCTCGTCGTCGAGCACGATGAGGAGACGATGCGTGCGGCCGACCACATCATCGACATCGGCCCGTTCGCCGGAGAACTCGGCGGCGACGTAGTGTTCGAAGGAGACTTCGGTGCTTTGCTCGAACATCAGACATCGCTCACCGCCCGCTACCTTCGCGGCGACGCGGAGATCAAGATCCCGCAAAACCGCCGCAAGCCCGGCAAGGAAAAGATCGGCATCGTTGGTGCTCGCGAGCATAATCTCCAGGACGTCACGGTCGATATCCCGCTCGAGATGCTCGTCTGCATAACCGGCGTTTCCGGCTCGGGCAAATCGACACTCGTGCACGACATCCTTTTTGCGGGGCTGAAAAAACAGCGGGGCGAGTGGAACACGCACGTCGGTCTCTTCAAGGAATTGACGGGCGGCGAGCACATCGACGACATCATCCTCGTCGATCAATCCCCGATCGGCCGCACGCCGCGATCGAACCCGGTCACGTACATCAAGGCTTACGACGCGATCCGCGAGGTCTTCGCCGCGACGCAAACGGCGAAGACGAAGGGCTACGGCTCATCGCACTTCTCCTTCAACGTCCCCGGCGGCCGATGCGAAACGTGCCAGGGCAGCGGAACGGTGATCGTCGAGATGCAGTTCCTCGCCGACGTGGAATTGACCTGCGAAGATTGCCGCGGCACGAGATTCCGCGAAGAGATCCTCAACGTCCGCTACAAGGGCAAGAACATCGCTGAAGCCCTCGATCTCACGGTCCGCGAGGCGATCCTGTTCTTCAAGGACGCAAAGAAGATCATCAACAAGCTGAAGGTGTTGGAAGCCGTGGGATTGGGTTACTTACGGCTTGGGCAATCAGCAACTACTCTTTCGGGCGGTGAGGCTCAGCGCGTGAAGCTTGCTTCCTACCTCGCTCAGACGACAAACGCGAAGACGCTGTTCATCTTTGATGAACCGACCAC
>JAEZJR010000037.1 GCA_023415725.1 Acidobacteriota bacterium | reverse complement strand
GCCGAGAGGCGGTCGGTAGCGACAAGAAGAAGGCGGTCTTCGTCGACGCCGTAAACGTCGCGCACCTTCCCGCGATGAACCAGCGGAAGATCGGAGAGATCCGTCTCCGAAACGGCAGAAGTAGCTGACATAGAAGAAACATTTGCCGCCAGCGGCAAAGAATCCAATCTAGTACTTCTGAAAGGATTCGTAAAGTAATGATCGTACCTGCCCATAGCTCTAATACGTTGATTAGATGAAATTTTACGACCCGAAGTGCATGGGTATTTACACCTACCTTTCCCCATGCTCACGCGGAAATAATCTTCTATATATGTTGGAGATGGATAATACTCAGACGGGAGGGTCCCGTTCGAACCAATAAATCCGCTCTACGAGAGCCTCGAACGCCAGTAACCGGGACGTCGACTGTGGTGGTGCACAGCCAACACGACCAATACTCCATCGTCATCGATACGGTAAATGAGAGAAAACGGGAACTTTGTGAATCGGGTCGACCTGGTCTGGCCCTCCAGCGGCCGGCCGATGTCAGGATATTGCTGTGCCAAATGCAGACAGTGCTCAAAATCGTCGAGGAAATCTTGGGCAAGGCGAATGATACTTCTGAATAGTGCGAAATTGACTCTGTTAAATCGGTCTCCGCAGGCGAGGAAATGCGGTAGCCAGTCATTTGAGCATTCCGCGTAAACGGGCCATTACCTCATCACCAGGATGAGCTGTTATTTCCCCGCTCTTATACGCTTCCCACCTACTCTGAGCTTCAGCGGCCCACAAAGCTTCGACGTTTTCGTCTGGCCCTTCGTCGAGTTCGGCGATAAGGACGTGGGCGAGTTCCGCCCTCTCCGATCTCGGCAGTTTCCGTGCATTTTCGACGATCTCGTTGAATTGAGATTGCATGTGCGAAGTATACTTCCAAACACGAATTTTTGAAATGACTTGTATACATAGTCGTTTGTACCGTTACCCAGACGAGTGTTTTGGCTAGGCCAGGTATGTCTTGTATGATTAAGTAATGCAATTCCGTCTCATTAGTGAAAATACGCCCAAGGGGGACCAGCCGGAGGCTATAAGGCAGCTTGTCGAGGGGGTCGATGGCGGAGCGAAGGACCAAGTGCTGCTCGGGATCACGGGCAGCGGGAAGACGTTCACGATCGCGAACGTGATCCAGGAGACGCAGCGGCCGACGCTGGTGCTGGCACACAACAAGACACTCGCGGCGCAGCTTTATCAGGAGTTCAAGTCGTTCTTCCCAGAGAACTCGGTGGAGTATTTCGTTTCCTATTACGACTACTACCAGCCGGAAGCTTACGTGCCCGCGTCGGACCTTTACATCGAGAAGGAAGCGACCATCAACGACGAGATCGACCGGCTGCGGCTGTCGGCGACGAGGGCGTTGTTCGAGAGGCGGGACGTAATCGTGGTCGCCTCAGTGTCGTGCATATACGGTCTCGGCGATCCGGACGCATATTACGGGATGCTCATATTCATTGAGCCGGGGATGAAGATGAAGCGGGAAGAGTTCCTGCAGCGGCTGGTGGAATTGCAGTACGAGCGGGTTAACGTCGATTTCGACCGTGGCGTATTCCGCGTGCGCGGCGACGTTGTGGAACTTTACCCGAGCTATCAGGACCAGGCTTACAGGATCGAGTTCTGGGGGGATGAGATCGATTCGATCTCGACGATCGACCCTCTTCTCGGCGAGGTTATTCAGAAGCACGAGTCGCGGGTGCCGATCTACCCGAAGACGCACTACGTGATGTCGAAGCCGACGATCAAGCGTGCGATCAAGACCATCCGCGAGGAACTGGACAGTCACGAGAAATTTCTGGTCGAGAACGGAAAGATCGTCGAGGCCCAGCGGCTGCACCAGCGGACAATGTACGACCTGGAGATGATCAAGGAAATGGGCTTTTGCCGCGGGATCGAGAACTATTCGCGGCACCTGACGGGCAAACCGCCCGGAGCCCCGCCGCCGACGCTGCTTGATTACTTGCCGGACGACGCTCTGATGGTGATCGACGAATCGCACCAAACGATTCCACAGCTGGGGGCGATGTTCAAGGGCGACCAATCGCGAAAGGGGACGCTGGTCGAGTACGGGTTCCGGCTGCCGAGTGCTAAAGACAACCGGCCGCTCAATTTCGAGGAGTTCGAGGCAAGGCGCGGGCAGACCATCTACGTTTCGGCGACGCCCGGGCCGTACGAACTGCGGCAGACAGACGGCGAGGTCGTCGAACAGATCATTCGCCCGACGGGACTGCTTGACCCGATCGTCGAGGTGCGGCCGGTTAAGGGGCAGATCGACGACCTGCTCGAGGAATGCCGGCAGCGTTCGGAGAGGAACGAGCGTGTGCTCGTGACGACGCTGACGAAGCGGATGGCGGAGAACCTGAGCGAGTACTTCGCCGAGGTCGGGGTGAAGGTGAGTTATCTTCACAGCGAGATCCACACGCTCGAGCGGATCAAGATCCTACGAGACCTGCGAAAAGGTGAGTTCGACGTGCTGGTTGGTATCAATCTTCTAAGAGAAGGGCTGGACCTGCCTGAGGTTTCGCTCGTGGCGATCTTGGACGCGGATAAGGAAGGTTTTCTGCGGTCTGAACGTTCGCTGATCCAGACGATCGGCCGCGCAGCCCGTAATGCGGGCGGTAAAGCGATACTTTACGCCGATAAGATCACGGATTCGATGCGGAACGCGATCGACGAGACGGCTCGCCGTCGCACGATCCAGGAAGAATATAACGAGGAGCACGGAATAACGCCGACGACGATCATCAAGTCCATCGAGGCGACGCTGGTGACGGCGTATGAAGCCGATTACTTCAAGGTGCCGCTGGACCTCGAGGCGTTCGCCGAGTATTCGCCGAAGCAGCTCAAGGAAACGATCGCGCAGCTCGAGGTGGACATGCGTGCCGCGGCCAAAGACATGAAATTCGAAACGGCGGCGGAAATCAGGGACAGGCTAAAGTATCTGCGGGAGCGGGAACTGGAGTATCGGTAGGGTTGAGGCTCCTTAATACTGTTGAACGCGGATCGGGCGGATTAGGCGGATTTTTGGGGATTCGATAGAATCATTCCGGAAATCCGCTCAATTTTTATGCAGGTCAAGACCCAGCTCGAGGATCTTCAGAACTACCTTACCGACGCAAGCAATATGCCCGGCGGGCATGCCGAAAAGCTTTTCGTGCCGGAGAGCGAGGATGAGGTTGCGGATATCCTGCGCGAGGCGAACGAGAAACGCATTCGTGTGACGATCTCCGGAGCCAGGACGGGTACGGTCGGCGGTGCGATCCCGTTCGGCGGGTATGTTATTTCGCTCGAGCGGCTGTACAAGATCAAATCGATAGACAAGGCGAATCTGCGGGCGGTGGTCGAGCCGGGTGTCATACTGGCTGACTTTCAAAACGCCGTGGATGCCGACGGCTTGTTTTATCCGCCGGACCCGACGGAGTGGAGCTGCCAGATAGGCGGGACCGTTGCGACGAATGCGTCGGGGGCGAGAAGTTTTAAGTACGGAGCGACACGAGGTTTTGTGCAGGGCTTGCGGGTGATATTGCCAAGCGGCGAACGCGTTCGTTTGACTCGTGGGACGGCGGTAGCGTCAGATGGTGACATCATCGAGCTTCGGACCGAAGAGGGAAATACGATTCGCGCTAAGGTCCCGACATACAGGCGGCCGTCGGTGCGGAAGAACGTGAGCGGATTTTTTAACGAGCGGCCGCTCGATGCGATCGATCTATTCATCGGGAGTGAGGGGTCGCTAGGGGTGATCACGGAGATAGAGCTTTCGTTGTTGCCAAAGCCAGAGGGTTTTTTCTCGGGGATCGTTTTCTTTCGGCGGCACGAGGAGCTGTTGGCGTTCGTGGATAAGGCTAAGTCGATGTCGTTCGACACTCGCCGGCAGGGTGCCGGCGTTCCGTTGGATGCTTCGCTGATCGAGTATTTCGACGATCGGGCTTTGAGTTTTATCGCGGAGAAGTTTCCGGAGACGCCGGCGGGAATGGCGGGGGCGATCTTTTTTGAGCAGGAGACGACCCCTGAGACGGAAGACGTACTGCTTGAGGCGTGGAACGATCTACTCGAGAAACATAACGCCGACGTCGATGCTTCGTGGTTCACGACGACGGATCAGGATCGTGAGAAGATGCGGGCGTTCAGGCATGCGCTGCCGGTTTCGGTGAACGAGAGGGTCGTCCGGAACAAGCAGAAGAAGATCGGGACGGACATGGCGGTGCCG
>JAEZJR010000244.1 GCA_023415725.1 Acidobacteriota bacterium | reverse complement strand
GCGAACATGCGGATCCTGAAGCTTACAGGACGTGTATTCGGGCAGCTGTTCGCGGGCGAGCGTTCGGTGAAGGACGCGGGGCTTTCGGGCCCGGTCGGCATCGTGCAGATCATCTCGAAAGTGGTGTCGGAGCTCGGCTTTGCGGGTCTGTTCGGGATCTTGGCGGTGATCAGCCTCAACCTCGGCGTGTTCAACCTGCTCCCGATCCCGCTGCTCGACGGCGGCCAGATCATGGTGCTCGGCATCGAGAAAGTGCTCTCCTGGTTCGGCGCGACACTGTCGATGGCCGTCCGCGAGAAGATCCAAATGGCTGGACTCGCGGTGATCCTCCTGCTGATGGTCTTCACGCTGTTTTTGGATATTTCAAGATTCTTTTAGGTAGGTCAGGCTGGAAAGCCTGACCGCTCTTTAGAGACGAGCGATTTCGGGTATCCTAAAACTTGATCTACCACACACGCCAGGCTGGAAAGCCTGTCGTACGAGTATATGAAACGAGTTTCCAGAGCGGTTAAGGTGCGCGGGCTGCAGATCGGCGGCGGGGCCCCGGTGTCGATCCAGTCGATGACGAAAACGGACACGACCGACGTCGCCGGCACCCTCAAGCAGATCGACGAGATGGTCACCGCGGGTTGCGAGATCGTCCGCATCGCCGTCCCCGACGATGACGCGGCGGCCGCATTGAAGGACATCCGCAAAGGCACAGATATCCCGCTCGTCGCCGACATCCATTTCCACTACAAACTCGCCCTCAAGGCTCTCGACGCCGGTATCGACAAGCTCCGCATCAACCCCGGAAACATCGGTTCGATCGACCGCGTACGCGAGGTCGTACGTGCGGCCGAGGCCCAGAAAGTGCCGATCCGCATCGGCGTCAACGGCGGCTCGCTCGAGAAGGACCTGCTCAAGAAATACGGCTCCGCCACGCCCGAAGCGATGGTCGAAAGCGGCATGCGGCACGTCCGCATCCTCGAGGACCTCGGCTTTGGCGACATCGTGATCTCGCTCAAGGCGTCGGACGTGAACCGTATGGTCGCCGCTTATCGCCTGATGGCGGAGAAGGTCGATTACCCCCTACACCTCGGCGTCACCGAAGCGGGCACCCCGTTCGGCGGGACGATCAAATCATCTATCGGCTTGGGGATACTACTGCATGAGGGCATCGGCGACACGATCCGAGTCTCGCTCGCCGCCGAACCGCACGAAGAGGTGCGAGTAGGCTGGGAGATCCTGAAATCGCTCGAACTGCGTAAACGCGGCGTCACCGTCGTCGCCTGCCCCACCTGCGGCCGGCTCGACATCGACAACTTCGTCGAGATCGTCACCGAGGTGGAACGCCGTCTCGCCCACGTCGAGGAACCGCTGCACCTCTCGATCATGGGCTGTGCCGTCAACGGCCCCGGCGAGGCTCACGATTCGCAACTCGGCATCACCTTCGGCCGCAACGTCGGGATGATCTTCAAAGACGGCGTCCCCATGCGCCGCGTCTCCGGCGAGGACATCGTCGAAGAATTCGTTAAAGAAGTCGAACTTCTCCGCAAAGAAGGCTCCTCAGCCGAACCCCTCACGGCCAAGAAGCCTCTCGTGCAGATCGGCTGAATTTAGCCCGCGAAACACGCGAAATTTCGCGAAAATAGTTCAAAAGACAAAAACGGATCGACGGAAAATTTCCCCGATCCGTTTTTCTTTCTTTATATTTTTCGTGTTCTTTCGCGAAATTTCGCGGGCAAAAAATTCTTACGGGAAGAGCACGGTGAATGGATATGCCGGAATATTCCTGATCACGCCGAAGACCAGCAGCGTCGAGAATGTCAGCCAGATCAGCCACATGCTGAACTTGTTCACGCCGAGCCCGATACCTCGGCCGCGCACCGCGACCATCAGCATCGAAAGGAAGATATACCCGAAGAAAACGATCACCAGCGGGATCATCGCGTTGAAGTCGAGCGCCGTGATGATGTCGCCATGCATCAACGCATGGAACCCCCGCGTCATCCCGCACCCCGGGCACGCGAACCCCGTCATCGTGTAAAGCGGGCACGCGGGAAAGAATCCAGCCCTAACCGGATCGAAATACCAAACCGCCGCCGCTCCGGCTAAGCACACACCCACCCCCGCCGCCGCAAACATGCGTTCGGACGAGCTTGAGATCGCTGAGTTTTCTTCCAGTACCGCTTCCAGCTTTAGCTAATTCTCCTCATCAGGTGCTACAAAATTATAAACCAACACGCCGGTAACATTCACTGGCGGCCCAGTGTATGTCATCGGCGAGAATTTGGCCTCCCGAGCAGCCTTCACGGCCGCAGCCCTCAGTAGCGGATGCCCGGAGACCGCCGACGCTGATATCACATCGCCGTTCATGTCGACCACCACCTGCACATTGACCGCCCCTTGAGCTCGGACGGCCTTTGCAGCCGGAGGATACGCTGGCAGCGGCAATGACTTGGCTTTGCCGTTCAAAACGCCTCCGCTTATCGACTTACGGGCCGCGGATGCGGGATCGTCCTGGTGGGCCTCGTTGCCCTTCGATGCGACGAAGTTGTAGACGATCGTGCCCGTTACCTTCACCGGTACGCCGTTGAGCAACGTCGGTGAGAATGCCGCGTTCCAGGCCGCCCGTTCGGCCGCTTCGCGCAGGATGATATCCGCTGCGGGTTGCTCTTCCTCGACCCTTTCGCCGTCTTGGCCGGGTTTGTAAACCTTCCTGACCTGGTCGTCCGCGATCGCTGAAACGACATTGCCGCCCTCATCGATCACGACGTTGACGTAGACCACGCCTTCGAGGCCTGCGGCTTTCGCGGATTCGGGGTATTCGGGTTTCGGCAGGCTGGTGGCTTTCCCGTTGAGGATGCCGCCTTTGATCTCTTTGGGGACCTGAGCGAGTGCGGTAAATGCGAAAACGGCGAAAAACGCCATGGCGAGCGACAGCTTTTTCATCGCGGGTATCTCCTTTTTCTTAATTTTTCACGGACGTTTCCGACCGTTTAGACACCCCTCGCTCGTGTTTGTTCCAGAAAAATATCACGTCGCCATCGAAACGAACAACCCGTCCACGGCCACTTTGCGGTTCACGTTAACGTTCAGGCTCGCCAGCAGGTCTTCGATCTCAAGCTGCCATGCGGATAGGCGAGCGGTTCCGGCTTCGTTGGCGAGCTCTCCCAATTCATCCACGATATCCGAATTGATCAGCTCGGCAGCCCCCGCCCCCATTGCGAAAAGGTCTCGTACGAGCGTTTGCAGTATCCCAATATTCTCCTCGAATCGGTCCTTGTTCTTCGCGTCGCCCAATTGTTCGCTCGTCCGCAGCATCGTCGAGATATCACCGGTCACGAGTGCCGAGCGGATAACCCCGAGCACCGCGTCCCTCGCCGCTCGAAACTCCGCAACGTCCATCGCCAACGCGCGCCCGACGCTCCCGCCGCTCACCCTCGCCGCGAGTTTCGCATCTTCCGGCGACTTCCCCGCCGAGATCAAAAACGGCTCCATCTCCGCGGCCGCGACCGGAGCGAACCGTATCGTCTGGCATCGCGAACGGATAGTCTGCAGCAGAGAGTCAGGTCGTGAGGTTATAAGAATTAGGTGAGTTGTCGGCGGAGGCTCTTCAAGCGTTTTCAGAAGAGCGTTAGCGGCGGAATCGTTCATCTTCTCAGCATCGTCGATGATGAACATCCGCTTCCCACTCTCGAACGGCCGGAAGTTCGCCTCGTGCTCGAGCTCGCGGATCGCATCGACGAGGATGTTGCGCTTGTACGGGATCACCATCCCGACGTCAGGGTGCCCGCTCAAGATCACCTTCTTGTGCTCGTCTCTATCATCCGCATTAGGAAAATTGAACACGCCGATCCTGCCGCATACCGGGCAATCCTCGCAGCCGCCGCTCTTGCAGATCAGCCCGCGCGCGAGTTCCAATGCGAACTCCTTCTTGCCCACGCCCTCCGGCCCCGCAAACAAAAGCCCATGCGGCACCCGCCCCCCGGCCACCAGCCGCCGCAGGTTCTCTTTGACCCCTTCGTTCCCGATCAGCTTCCCAAACATCACTACCTATCTACACGCATCCCCTCGAAAGAATCAAACCCAGCCGCACGCAAATATCTTTCCGTGAATGTCCGTGCCTTCCGTGTTTTCCGTGGTTTAATTTCTTCTCTCTTTCATCTACTTCCTCTTGTTCTTCTTTTTCTGTGGTTAACTACTGCGAACACAGAACAAGAAGACCAGGAAGAACAGATCTGAACCAGAAGAAAATACTGGAAATTATGAAGTGGTCAGGCGAGGTCGAGGAAATCGCTGACGATCCGACCGACCGTCTTATGGATCTCGTCCATCGCGCCGTTCGCGTCGATCACGCGGAAGCGTTCAGGTTCGCGCTCGGCGATGCCGAGGTAGGACCGGCGGACGCGTTCGTAGAATTCGGCGGTTTCCAGGTCCATCCTGTTGCGCACGGTTTCCGAATCGTCCCGCCCGCTCATTCGCTTGATCGCGGTCTCGACCGAGATATCGAAGAAAAGCGTTAGGTCCGGCTTCAGCCCTCCGGTCGCGAGATCTATCACATCAGTGACGGTCCGCTCGTCGAACCCCCGCCCGGCCCCCTGATAAGCAAACGTCGCGTCCGCGTAGCGGTCCGAGATTACGACCCGTCCATCTTCCAGCGACGGGCGGATCAATAGCTCGACGTGCTGGGCCCTGTCCGCGGCGAACAGAAGCAGTTCCGCCCGAGGGGCCACCGTTTCCTCCGTCTCGAGGAAAGCCTCGCGCAGACGCCGGCCAAGCGGTGTCCCGCCCGGCTCGCACGTCGCAACGATGTCCAGCCCACGGGCGCGAAGGTCGCCCGCCAGCATTCTCAGTTGTGTGGATTTTCCGCTGCCGTCTATCCCCTCGAAAGTGATGAATCTCCCGCGCAAAACAGCTTATTCCGACTTACGCTCCTGCGAGATGGAGGAGATCGCGTGCTTGAAGATGAGAAAGTCTTGACCGGTGACGTCCATTAGAACGGAGAATTTATCAAAGCTCTTGATCCTGCCCGTAAGGGTCGATCCCTGAAGAAGATGTATAACGACTGTTATCTTTTCCCGGCGAGCTGAATTTAAAAAGGCATCCTGAATGTTCTGGGCGGCAGGTTTTTCCATAACATTTTCCCCTTTGTTTTCTTAAATTTACAATGAAACCCGATTATAGCAGATTCAAATAGGTGAACAAGATATTTTTTAATTCCGCTAATATTCG
>JAEZJR010000217.1 GCA_023415725.1 Acidobacteriota bacterium | reverse complement strand
GTCTCCATCCTTTCGACCCCTTTCGGAAGCTTTTCCGCATCGAGCGTGAACGCCTCCGCAAGTCGCTGGTCGAGTATCACCGGCACGCCGACGTTGTCTTCTCCGACGAGTTTCTTTAGTTTCCCGACGGTGAGCAGCAGGTTCTCGGGCTCCGGCCGCGAAACGGCGTAGAGGCCCCGCTGGGACGCTCGGGGCTTGGTAAAGTGCGACACCACCCGCACCCCGACGATCCCCGAACCCGGCGGGTCGAGCGACACGCGCAAATTCACAAGCTTCAGCCAGAAGGCACGTTCGAGCGTCGGGAACGACGCTTTGATCTCATATGATTTTTCCTCGTGCTCGCGTAAACGGAACGCTAGGTCGATCTGCTCGGTGCTGAAACCGTGATCCGATGTCTGGGCGAAAAGCTTGTCGAGCCCGTGGTTGAGCAGGAATATGAGCTGCTCGAAATCCTCTATCGGGGAATCCAGATCGTAGCTCCACACCGCGCTCTCCTGCTTCACGTTCGGTGCGATGAGCGATGAGCCTTTCTGCCCGATCAGGTCGAGCACCTCGCGGAATTCCTTCCCGTAACGGCCGATCAGGTCTTCGTGCGGTATCTGCAGTAAGTCTTCGACCGTGCGGATGCCCAGGTCACCGAACACGTTCAGCGTGTCCTGTTCGATGGGGAACTGGTGCAGCGGGAGTTTGCCGAACGATTCGGGCGAACGCACCGCAGCATTCTCCGTCGTGCCTGAGCGTGCGAGCAGCACGGCCGTCTCCGCTTTCCCGGCCACCGCGACCCCGCCCGCGAGGCCGTTCTTGTCGAGTTCGTCGAGTATCCGCTTCGCGATCGTCTTCGGCTTCCCGATGAGGCGGTCGAGCCCGCTCACGTCGAACAGCAGGCCGTCCTCCATCACCTCGATCGCGTGCGAGAACTGCCCCGCGACGAAGAGCAGGTCTTCCTTGTCGCGGCGGAGGGCGGGGGAAATTATGCAGGCGAACAGTTTGGGCATGATCATCGGCCGTGAGCCGCAACGCATTAAGTGCGCAATATCGAAAAAGATTCTTGACAGTGCTATGTCATACACGCTACATTGTCCGACCGGTGAATCGACACCGGCGCACTTTGGTCATTGACAGTCATCCCCGGGCCGACAGTCAGATTTCCGCGTAGCTCATCGTCAGCTTCGCGGGGAGCGGTCGGCCGTAGAATTGCTTGCGCGATTGCATCTTCACACGCAGTTCGCGCAGCAGCTTGAATCGCCCGCCGCCGGACCAATGGGCCCGATCGCGTGAGAGGTGGAAGGAGTCCTGCGAAGCGGAACCCGTGACGGATTCTTCCGCCGTGACGAGCATGAGCGTGGGCGTCTCTTTTATCCGCGTGCGGTACCGGTACCAGTAGGTTTTCGGCACGAGCCGGAGCTTGGCCTGCGGCACGCCGCAAAGGTTCAGCCATATCGCGCCGAACCCGCGGGCCTGTACGAGATGATCGGCGGCCATGAATGCCTTCTCGATCTCGCCGCCGCAACGCACCCACAAGAGGTTTTCGAGTTCGACGCCGGAGAGCCGGGCCGAACGCGGATCGAAGCGGTCGCACGCATCGACGACGGCGCATATCTCGCCCGCCGCGGTCAGCCGCGAGAGCAGCGAGACCATCAGGCCCGTCTTGCCCGCACTGGCTCCGCCGGCCACCTCGGCTATCGTGCCCCGCACAAGCGTGAGCCCGCCCGCCGACTCCAGAACGATCTCATCCGAGTGCCGCTGCTCTTCCTGTACTTGCGAGAGCGTTTTGACTAGACTCAGATGTGCCATTCCGATAACTCTTCTTGCCGTGCCAGAGTTAGGAGTATATTCCATCTCTGAAACAAGGTCAAAGGATTTTTCCCTCTAAATCGAACAAAATAAAGACATTTCCTAAACCAATCCTTTAGGCCGTAAAGCCTAAGTTTATGTTCTAAAAGGGGTAAAACCGGCCGGAAACGAGCTAAAGTTTTTTCATCCGGGCGATGAAAGAATAGCGGCGGAAAAGCGGCTGGATGTAAAGCAAAACGATGCCGTTCGCTTCAAGTGAACGAAGGTGCGGCATCAGCTCCGGCCAGAACCTGACGTGGAATTTGGAGAGCCACCATTTCAGGAACTTCCGAAACGATGCGGGCAGATCGGCCTGATCGTAGAAATCGACAATGAAGAGCTCACTGCCTTGTTTCAGGTTTGCAAGAGCGTTGTCGATCGATTCGCGCCAAGGCGGGATCATCGAGATCGAGTAGGAAAAGAAGATCTTGTCGAATGGTTCTGCAAGACCGAAGGTTTCACGGAAGCTGAAATCGTCAGCGAGAGCGGTCTTCAATTCGATATTCTTAACGCCCGCCGAATCGACCTTCGACCGCGCGATCTCAAGCATCGCCGATGAAGCGTCGAGACCGAAGAGTTTCGCATCAGGCTGCTGGCGACCGAGGATGATCAGGTTTCTCGCCGTCCCGCACCCCGCTTCCAAAACGCACTCACCCGGTCGAACGTCCATTTCGTCGAGGAGTTTGTCGCGGCCGAGAAGGTAGTACTTGCGGGTTATGTCGTAGAAGTACCGCTGCATGCGGTACATCCTGTTCATGTTCTCGAAGGCGTCGGGCATAAAGGAGTTCAGCCAAAGGAAGCACGGAGGAAAGAACCAATTGCTTCAATAACTCTCTGCGTGCTCTGTGGCTAATCTTTCAGAATGTAAAGATGGAAACCTCCATAGATCGACGCGCGATCCTGCTGGAACAGCCGCTCGGACGCTTCTCTTTCGTAGTGGAATTTGACCAACAAGTCTTCAGGAAGGTTTACTTCGAGCGGTGACGTTGCTCCAGCGGTGCGAAAGATAATGCGAGAGCCGGGCGGAGCCTTCTCCGTTATCGCGGCCCACAGTTCCGTCATTTGCTCTGCGTTCATCCAGTCCTGTGCGTCGAGGAACACGAAGCGATTGAACGTGCTCGTATCGCGGTTCCTGATCTCGTCCGTCACCGACCCGACCCTCGTGGTAAGCCGACCGGAGTTCGCCTTAAGGATCTCGTAATTCTCAGGCTTGAGGTATTCCGGTGCCGCCTTCAGGTTTTTCGTATCGTACTTACGGGCGAGCGCCTGCCAGGCGAAGTAGTTTTCGTCGATCGGGAAATCGCACGCGAGGCGGCGGACGCGTTCGCGGTAGACGTCTATGATCGTCTTGTCGCCGTTGGTTTCTTTCTTTAGCTCATCGTACTGCTGCGGAGGGATGCCGAGCCCGAACATCGTGACCGGAAGCTTTCCGATCGCCTTGATCACCGGGCTGTCGAAGAACGGATCGACATGCCGGCGGTACAGTTCGGATCGCTGTTCTTCCGTCTCGGCGTTCAACACTTCATCGGTCTTGCATCCGAAAATCTTCGCGAAGGCTTGGAAGAACTTCAGGAAGTAGCCATTCCGCGAATGATCATACAGCCCGCCGTCACGGAAGAAACTTATCCGGTCACCATACAAGAGGCTGCCGAGCAGGCTGTTCGATTCCCAGAAATCACGAGTGTCTTTGTCCAGGTAGGGGTGGATATGGCGGATATAATTCGACCCGGTTCGCGGTCCACAACCTTTACCAAAGAACTCGAAGAAGTCATCAAAACTCGACAGATGCTTAAGGGCGACTAGCTTGAGATTCAAAAGATAAATGTGATGCCGGTTAAGGTCGACTGCTGTGACCGATCGCGGGCCCTCGAGAAGGTAATTGAGAGCGTTGCACCCGCCGGAGGAGATCGTGAGGATGCGTGAATCGCTGTCGATCCGCAGGGCCTCGATATCGACGCGTGGGTCCTCCCAGATCTGGTTATAAACGAACGCGTCGAACCAGACGGCGAAGAGCTTTTGCAGAAAGCCTTGTTTGGACGTCAGCCTTTCATTCCGGACGGCGGAGTGAAGAGAAGTTTCGCTCATCTGGAGAGGGATACGAGGAACGCAGCCTACTCGTTCGCCATCACTTCGACGGGGTCGATCGCTGAGGCTCGCCACGCGGGGTAAAGTGCTCCGATAAGGCTGCCGATGATCGCTATGGAAATGGCCGTCAAGACCCATCCCCAACTGAACTCGAACGCAAGGTCGAACGCCCGGCCAATGACCACCGATGAAGCGAAGGCCACCACGACACCAAGCAGAACACCGAGCAGCCCGATCATGAACGCCTCGCCCTCGATCGCCCGAATGATGAATGACTTCGGAGCACCGAGGGATTTCAGTATTCCGATCTCCTTGCGGCGTTCCGTGATCGTCGTGTACATCGACAGCAGCACGAAGATCGTGCTGACGAAAGCACCAAGGCCGACCAGCACGCGAAGGAACGTCCCTAACGCGGGGATGCGTTCTTTCGCGTCGATGATCAGGTCGTTAGTGAGATTGACCTTGTTTCCCGGAAGGGTTTCGTTTATTTCGGCCGCGACCGCTACCGGGTCGGCACCGTCCTTGACCTTGACAAGGATGTACGTGCATTTGCCAGGCGATTCGAGTGCCTCCTGCATGGCTCCCAAAGACATCTTGATACGAGCCCCTGAAGGAGGTGCGAAGACGCCGACGATCTTGTACTGCCGGCTGCCGAACAGGTTAAAGGAGTCTCCAACCTTAACGTTATCTTCGACAAGGCGACGTTCATCCAGGATGACCTCGTCGTTGGCCTTGGGAGCGCGGCCCGCGATGATCGACATATCGTTCATCGCGGCGAAAGGTTCCCAATCCACACCGTCGAGCTGCGTGATCCCCCAGCGGCCACTGGTATCGGGAGTGATGTAGCGGATGACGGGAACAGTCGAGTGTACTCCCTCGATCTGCATCAACCTTTCTGCGTATGCCGTGCTGACCGAAGCGTTCGAGCTGTTAAGCTCCATCGCTCCAGGCCGTGTGAAAACGATCTCCGCCTTCCAATTAGCGGCACGCTTCGCCATGTCGTTGGACATCCCCGTGGCGAGCCCGGTGAAGAGCACCACAAGAATAACGCCGAGCGCTACGCCGACGACACTGATCAGCGTTCGGAACGGACGAACCTTAAGATTGGCGAATACGAGTTCCAACATCTATTGAGAGTTTACCGAATGAGCAAGGCGGGAGAAAATTGTACAGAACCTATCCAACTTTTCCGTTGGATGAGATCGCTTCCCTTACGAAATCGAATTTCTTGCTTTCTTCGATGTCGGTGAAGAGCTCCTTGCGTTGCTGAAAATCTTCCCAGAGCCTGTCGTAAGTCGCGAAGAGGCGATCCGTCGAGGCCACTCGCGTGTTGTTCCGGGCTGTTTCCAAGGCATTCTCGATCTTCTTACCACAAGCTGCGGGACCTTCGGTTACTTCGCGGACCGCAGCCGCGAAGTTCTCTCCGGTAGGTTCAACGAGCCAGGCGTTTTCGCTCGTTGCGTAAGACAGAATCCCCCCGGAATTCGGTGCTACTGTCGGAGCCCCCGATGCCATCGCCTCAAGCGGAGCGATCCCAAAAGGTTCCTTCGGATTTGGATGTACGAAAACGTCAGCGTTAGCGTAATACTTCGAAAGTGTCGGCTTGTCGAGGTGGCCAAGCTGAACGATCTTCCCAGGGAAGTGCTCCTCAGTCTGTTCGGTGAGCCACTCGGCCAAGGGGCCCGCACCCGCTACGAGCAGTCGGTAATCGTTCGCAGCGTCCTTAGCCAGGAGCTTCATCATATCGACGAGCAGGGGGATATTCTTCTCGGGGGAGATCCGCCCGGCGTAAAGAAGCATGACCGCATCATCCGGTATTCCTGTCCTCTCCCGCATTTCCCGCCTCACTTCGTCCGATTTCTTTTCGGAGCTGAACTGATCGATATCGACACCCCTGGGGCACACGAATATACGCTCGGACGCCGGCACTCGAGGGGCGGCGAAATATCGCCAGCACCAGTTAAGGAATCTATTGCTCCGGCTTTTGTTTTCCTCCGTGGAAAGGGAAGCGTAAAACTCGTCGGCAGTGTATGCGGAGTTGGCGATGTGGTAATCAAAGCTCGGGAGCGTGTAGTTGCCGATCACCCGACGCGCAAGCCACTGGCCCGCCTTACCTTTTGAGAGAAATGAGCCGATATTGTCGTCCATCCTCTCGCAGGAGAAATGCACCAGCATCGGCCGTCCTAGCTCCTGAAATCCTTTCTTCCGAACCATCGGGCCGAACAGGCTCAGAGTATACTTGTCAGTGATCTCGACCATGTCCGGCTTTTCGACGAGGAGGATCTTCCGAATGATCGAATCCGCCTGCATGTACTGCCACGGCATCATTATTCGATAACGCTTATCGAACACAGGCGACTGCTTCGCGGGGACGTAGTAGATCTTTGCGTAGGGATTTACTTCCTCGACCGTTTCCGATTCACCGGGAACGATCAACCGCACGTAACGCTGGTGGCGCTCCGCCGCGGCCATAAGAGCGTTATAGGAGGTGCTGATACCCCCTGAATTCTTATGGTAGTAGTTGGTGATGTGAACCGATTTGAGTTTTCTTTCCGGCACGCGAACGAGACTAAACTTTGTGTTTACGATTGAAGACGATCATCGAAAGGATCACTGCGAGGATCATAATGATGGCGCCGTTGGGGCCCCAGTATTTGAAAACGGGGACCGACTTTCCGCCGCCGTACGACCAGGCGGGTTTGTTCACCAGTGCCCAAACCATGATCTGTGAAAAGATCCCGAATCCCGTGACAGCAAGGACAGCCGTAAGCCAGGCTCCCCTTCGGATCAACGATCCGATCTCATTCGGGATGAACGCGCAGAATTGAAAGATCAGGATCGGCAGTTGACCGATGTCGTGCAGCAGCGATTTGCTGTCCTCATCACCGACCGTCATAACGCTCCTCCGCATTGCGAAAAGCGTGAAAAGAGCCGACATGATCGACACGGTGATCGAACGAAGGATGGCCTGGTCAGTGTGGTGCTGGGTAGCGGTGACGAAGGCAAAGAGCGACTGGACGCCGAATTCAAAAAGGTGGCTGATCAGCGGTATCACCAGCATTATCGACAGAAGAGCCTTCCACGCCGGTTCGACCCGCCTGAAGCTTTGAATTAGCGTGCCTGCCACACCGGCGAATAAAAACCGAAATGCAAACTGTGCAGCGGCAGCTCCCACCGCCAATTTCAGACTTTCTTTACCGGCAAGATACGTGACGAGAAATATAGGAGCACGCAAAACGCCGCTAAGCACTGCCCCTTTATAATTCCAGTTCTTGATGAACAGCCCCGGGTTGTTCCAAACGTTACTGAGTGCCTCGCTGATCGTGTGAGACTGCGGCACATCAGGCACTTCTTCGAACGTGATTTCCTTCATTGAATCCAGAACTATCCCCTTGGTTCAAGCGACGCTTTCCTGCTTTGATGCGATCTTCGACCCATTCCTCGTCAATGAGATCGCCTCGCGGTATGCGTCGTAGACGCTGTCGAAAACGGAATTCCAGGAGCGAGAAAGCGCGGCTTTCCGTGAGAGCTCTTTCATCCTGTTGAGTTCCTCTGGGTCTTCCATCAACCGAATAGTATAGCCCGTAAATTCATCGAGGTCTTTCGCGACGAAGCCGGTTTCTCCGTGCTTCACGATGAACTTCGGGCCGCCCTTATCGGTCACGATCGCGGGAACCGCAGAGGCATGTGCCTCCTGTGCTACGTTCCCGAAGGCGTCCGTTTCGGAAGGGAAGAGGAAGACATCCATGTTCGCGTACGCTTCGGACAACTCCTCGCCTTCCAAAAATCCCGTAAATACCGCATGACGCAGGTTCTTTTCGAGGTATTCGCGTTCGTTACCTTCTCCGACCACTAAGAATTCGAAATTCTCTTTCCCGTTCTCCAGCAATCGCTTTTCCAGATCGACCAGAAGGCGGACGTTCTTTTCGGCTCGAAGCCTGCCCACGAAACCCAGCCGGAACTTTTCGTCACTCGCGGTCCGCTTGTCGGGCGAGAATTTCTCGGTATCCACACCGCGGGTCATCAGATACGATCTTCGGCCGGTCCCTTTAGCCAACAGGTCCACAAGTTCCTGATTCGGCGAAAGCACCACCTTGGGCATCTTGTAGTAGAGCACGGCGCCGTCCATGATCTTGCGTTCCGCAAGATCGGTCATCTTTTGCACCGTCGACGTCGGCAGAAAGCCGAATATCTTCATCAACCGACGAGCGGCGAATTCATGCAGATTCGTGTGCCAGGAGCCGAGCAACGGCATCTGAAGCTTCCACGCGAGGTAGGCACCTACGATGCTTACGTCGTTCAGGCCAGTGATGTGGATGATATCCGGTTCGAAGTCGATGAGTTCCTTTAGGACACGGCCGGTATGACGCTGAAAAAGCGGATCGTAAGCGAGATCCTCATCCATCCGGAAGGCAATAGGCGATCGCTTCAGCGAGAGGTACCGAATGGCGTCATCCTCGTAAGCTTCGGTCCTTTTCCCCGCGTGGATGCACAAAAAAGGATAGCCGTTCTTTTGGGCGTATCCGATGAGCCGCTTACTCGTCATCGCGACGCCGTTGACTTCCAGGAATGAATCGGGGAAATAGGCTACGCGGGGTACTTCTTTCACAAATCTGACTCTATCTAAAAATACTTACAGGCGGCCGTTCGGCCGCCCGCTAGCTTTCGGGCTTTTGTAATTGCCTCTAACCAATGGTGTCGGAGGTGAGGTGCAGCGATACGTCGCCAAGTTCCGACTGCTTGAAATTCGCCTTCTCCAGAGATTTGGGTACGCGGTCTTCGCGTTTTCGGGCCAGCCTGAATGCGGGACGCATCGCAGAGCTGCCGAAGATGCCAAGTGTCCAAATCGCCCATCGGAGCCACTTAGGGCCGCCGCCCTTCCAACCATGGTCGGAAAGGGATCGAAGACCGTTGCCGTCACCGGTGTCAAAGAATACGCGGTCGTACCACACTCTCCGGCCCTCACGGAAATGCGGATAATGTGCGAGAACTTCGGCGAATCCCCCGAGTTGGCGAGAATGCAGGGGCTGCTCGTAATCCGGCATCAGAACGACCTCGCTGCGCTTGTCGTTCCGGATCTCGTCGACGAACTCCTCGAACGTTGAGGCATTGGTCAGATTGATCACTGTGTTGGGCTTGCAACCGTGCCGGTCGCCGCCGGTTACGATCGGCATCCCGACAGCCTCGGCAAGTTCGATCACAGCTTTGTTCTCAGACCAACTTCGGAATCCGTTGATCTCGAACGCGTGGATCCAACGGCCGTGCTGGCGAAGGAAATCCTTTAGAAGAGCCTCGTGCCGTTCCTGCCCGACGATCTCGATGTCCCAAAGGGGATGGTTAAGAACCACAAGAACTTCCGGGATGTCGTTCAACAACGCGAACATCTCCGTCAGTTTCTCGTTCGTATGATTCTTTTCATCGAACGTGAAATCGAGAAGCGTTTTTGTAGTATCGACAGCGCTATCACGAGGCAAGTTATGGACGCCGACGTGGAAGAAACCGTACTCGAACGGGACGGTCCACTCCATCGAGATAGGGGCTTTCTCCCCTGGATTCTCGCGATTCACGTCAAGCGGTGCATCGATGCTGTCGTGGTCGGTCAGCGAAACGATCGGAGCGAGGCCCGCATCTTCCAGTTGTTTTTTCTCGATGTCGTAAACACCGGAGGCAGAAAGCGGGGGGGACCAATATGCCGTAGAAAAATCCAGTTCCCTGCCTTCTCTTTCAAGGTATCCGTCGCGTTCCTTGCGCCAGAAATGTGCGATTATGGGGAGCTTTTCGGCATAATGCGGGATGAAATCCAGCATCTCCTTCGAGTACTCGGTGTGGCAATGCATCGAAACACCGGTCTTCGCCTTGGATGAGAGGCCGGTCTTCTTACGTAGTATGTGTAACCGCGTTTTCTCGAGAGTCATTATATGTTTCTCCGACTTACCCCCCGGTCAAACCCTATAATCTACCAAAAGGGTATTATTTAGTAAATCGGCAGGGTCGAAATGGCAAGCGGCCCATTCAGAGCCGCATCCATCTGACACCCGCTGCAGAGCATCGTAAGTTGAGATGCCAATTCCTGCAATTTGATTCCAGAATTTTGTCACAAAGTCTTTACATGTGGTGTTTTACAGGCAGATACGGGGC
>JAEZJR010000173.1 GCA_023415725.1 Acidobacteriota bacterium | reverse complement strand
GATCGGTCTGGACCGGGCGCAGTTGGGCTCGACGAAGGTGGTGAAGTTCGAGCGTGCCGGGAACAAGGTGCTGTTGGTGCAGCCGAACTACGATTTTCGCGCTACAGGCGACGCGAGGCAGAAGAAGTCGGTGGAGGAATCGTTCGCGCGGTCGGTGATCTGGGGCTTTAAGATCGAGGCCGCGGAGGGGGATCGCGTGCTGGTGGACGCGACGGGGCTTTTCATCCGCGATGCGCACGGCGTTGCCGATCGGCTGAACGGCGCGAGGCAGGGGAATTTCAGCTTCGACGAGAGCCGCAGCGCGCTTTACATGCCGAATACGAAGGGGTTCCCGAAGAACACCGAGGTGGAGGCGACGATCACGCTGACGTCGAACCAAGCCCCGGGGAATCTCGTCAACCAGGTCACACCGACGGGCCGTCACGTTACCGTGCGGCAAAGGCATTCGTTCGTTGAACTGCCGGATGATCTTTATCGCCCTCGGAGGTTCGATCCGCGGACGGGCGGGATACCGATCAGCTTTTACGATTACGGGACGGACATCAATGAGGATCTTGAGAAGCGCTGGATAATTCGCCATCGGTTGGAGAAGAAGAACCCGAACGCGGCGGTGAGTGAGCCGGTCGAGCCGATCATCTATTACGTCGACATCGGCGCACCTAAGGCGATACAGGATGCGCTGATCGAAGGGGCTTCGTGGTGGAACCAGGCGTTTGAGGCGGCGGGTTTTCGCAACGCGTTTCAGGTGAAGGTGCTGCCGACGGACGCGGACCCGATGGACGTGCGTTACAACGTGATCAACTGGGTGCACCGCGCGACGCGTGGTTGGTCGATCGGGGACAGCGTGGTCGACCCGCGAACGGGCGAGATATTGAAGGGTGACGTGACGCTCGACTCGCAGCGTGCGCGGCAGGACTTTTTG
This sequence comes from Acidobacteriota bacterium, assembly GCA_023415725.1. Classification (GTDB taxonomy): domain Bacteria; phylum Acidobacteriota; class Blastocatellia; order Pyrinomonadales; family Pyrinomonadaceae; genus OLB17. Next base: position 13,958 of record JAEZJR010000173.1, on the reverse strand, counting down.
CTCGGGGTGGGGATGCAGCCGCAATATTCCGGCGGTGCCTACGCGTGCGAACTTGGAGCGGTGCCGGAGGTCGATTACCTCGCGTTCGACGATTCGGCGACGGAGATAACTGCGATGGCGTATGCACGCATCCGGCAGCTTTCGGCGCACGAGGTCGGGCACACGCTCGGATTCGCGCACAACTTCGCGGCGAGCACTTACGGGCGCGGGTCGGTAATGGATTACCCGGCTCCGATGGTTGAGATAAAGAATGGCAAGCTCGATTTCTCGAATGCGTATGCGAAAGGGATCGGGGAGTTCGATAAGTTCTCGACGGTTTATTCTTATGCGCAGTTCGCGCCGGGTGTGAATGAGGATGCGGAACTCGACAGGATCGTTCGTGATGGCATAGCCAAGGGGATGCTGTACATCTCAGATTCGGACGCGCGGCCGGCGAGTGCGGCGCATCCGCTGGCGAATCTCTGGGACAACGGGGCGGACCCGACGGCGATGCTGCGGCACGAGATGCAGGTTCGGCGGATCGGGCTGGAGCAGTTCGGACTGCAGAACATTCCGAAGGGGTCGCCGCTTTCTGAACTGGAACTGAAGTTTTTGCCGCTATACCTGCATCACCGTTATCAGCTGACCGCGGCGGTCAAGAACATCGGCGGTGTCTATTACACCTACGCTGTGCGCGAGGCGGCGGGGGCGAATCCGAAGAGCGTGGCGGAACCGGTGCCGGCGGAGAGGCAGCGGGAGGCTCTGCAAGCGGTGCTCGCGACGCTCGATCCGAAGGAACTTGCGATACCGGAGAACTTACTGCGGATGATGCCGCCGACGGCTTACGGGTACGGGTCGGGGCGGTCGGAGCTTTTCGCGAAGCGGACTTCCCCGGTGTTCGACCCGGTGGGTGCGGCTGAGATCGCGGCGGATATGGCGGTGAGCGGGCTGCTGGAGCCGAATCGTGCTGCGAGGATGATCAACCAGAACGCACGGTCGAGGACCAGCCCGCATTTCAGTGAGGCGGTGGATGCGCTGGTTAAGGCCGCGTGGAATAACGCCGCGGCGACGAACGCGAACGAGGCCGCGATACAGCGCGCGGTGCAGAGCCTGACCGTTAACCGCTTGATGGACCTGGCGGCGAACTCGAATGCGAATTCGGAAGTGCGGGCGGTAGCGACGGAAGCGTTGCGATCACTCGCGGGCTCACTGAAGCAAGCCGGCCTGAGTGGTATGGCGGGCGCACACAACCGTTTCACGGTCGATGAGATCGAGCGTTTCCTCGCACGACCGGCCGAGCCGCGAAAGCCGACCGCTCCGCTGCAGACGCCACCGGGAGACCCGATCGGGAATTAGCTGAAGTTTTTCAGGTAATCCGCAAGCCCTTCGGGCGAGAGATCGTCGGAGATCATGCCGATATAGTTGTCGGGACGGAGGACAACGTAGAACGGATCGTCGCGGCCGAAGTGCTCGCGGACGACTTCGTCGAGCGGGAGGATTTGCGAATCGATCCTGTCCCTCCAACCTTCCGGAACAGGCGGAGCTTCGGAATTCCCGTCCGCGAACATGATCAAATGGAACCGTGCTTCGCGGAGGGAATCGTATATGCTCTGCCCCTCGGTCTCGAACCACGGCATCCGATCGCCCGCCTGAACGCTAAATGCACCTACGTTCTCACTCAATGAACTCTCGCGGTAATTGATGCCGATCTGCGAGACGAGCGGGAACACGATCTGCCGAATCGAGTCGAAGCCCAGAGCGAAGTTCGCCACGTAAGGGAACACATTCTTTCTGACGAACGAGATCAGCCATTCGTCGCTCGCGGCGAAGTCGAAGAAACGGTCGGTGGTTTTGAGAAGGCGGCGCGCGTTCGGGAGGCGTTCTTCGTTGTACGTTTCGAGCAATGAGGGATCCGCACCGTGTTTGACGACTTCCGCTAGTTTCCAAGCGAGGTTGTACCCGTCCTGGATGCCGGTGTTCATCCCTTGCGCTCCGGCGGGCGTGTGGATATGGGCGGCGTCGCCGGCGAGGAAGCATCGTCCGGACGAGAACCTCTCCACCGCACGCGAGTGGACCTTATAAACGGAGAACCAGTTCACCTTCGTGATGTCGAACTTCAATGAGGTATCTTGCGCGACACGCCGCTCGATCTCGTCGAAGAGGATCTCGCCCGCATCCTTGTCGTGCCCCTCGGGGAAGGTGCCGACGATGCGCCAGCGGCGGTCGCCGACCATCGGGAAGAACGCGGTCAAGGTGTCTTCGCCGAGATTGACGTGCAGCGCATCGTGGGCGAATTCCCAATCTATCTCGACGTCCGCGACGTAGAACAACCGCTCGAAGGTGGAACCCTCGAATTTCAGCCCGAGAGCTCGGCGGACGGGGCTATGGGCACCGTCGCATCCGACAAGATATTTCGCCTCAATGGTCTCGACCTCGCCGCTGGAGCGGATCTGCGCTGTCACATGATCTTCACCGGATGAGAACACGAGCATCTCGGTGAGCCACCGGACATCGCGGCCCGTCTTATTCAGATCTTCGTAAACGATGCGTTCGTGGATGCCTTGTTCGAGGACGAGCAGGAAAGGGAAAGGACTCATGCCGGAGCCGAATCCGCCGAAGTCGATCTCGCCCCTGACCTCGCCGCCGCCGATGAGGCGCGCCGTGTTCGCGATCCAACCTTTGGCGATGAGCGCATCCGCGATGCCGACCTGGTCATAGATCTCGAGCGTGCGGGCCTGCACCCCGATAGCCTTGGAATGCGGCGTGGTGCCCTCGCGTTTATCGACGATCACGAAATCAACGCCGAAGCGAGCTAGCTGGCGCGCGAGCGAAAGGCCAGTCGGTCCCGCACCTACTATCAGAACATCCGTTTGCATAACGCAATAGTATGCCTATACTGTCATTCTGAAAACTCACGCTCTCCATAATCATCTACATATGCATTTCGATAGAAAACGCACTTCTATTCATCTGTATTCATTCCTGATCCTCATCTTTCTTGCTGCGGGCGCACGAGCGGACGTTATCGACGACCGCGTTCGCGCGATCATGGCGGAGCGGCACATACCCGGGGCGGCGGTCGCTGTGGTGAAGGGCGGCCGCGTCGTGCGGATGAAGGGTTACGGCGTGGCGAGCCTCGAGTTCGGCGTGCCGGTCACGACCGACACCGTTTTCGAGATCGGAAGCGTTTCCAAGCAGATGACCGCCGCCGGTGTGATGCTGCTTGTGCAAGATGGAAAGGTGAAACTCGATGAGCGGATCTCGAAGTACCTGCCGAACACACCCGAGGCGTGGAAGGACGTGACGGTCCGTCACCTGATGACGCACACATCCGGGATCAAAAGCTACAGCAGCCTCGAAGGGTTCGAGCTTGCGCAGCGGATGACGATCGACGATTTCATAAAGAAGCTGTCGCCGTACCCGCTCGAGTTCACACCCGGCGAGAAGAACATCTACAGCAACTCCGGTTTCAACCTGCTCGCTTACATCATCGAAACGCAGAGCGGAAAAAAATATATCGACTTCATGCGCGAAAGAATTTTTATTCCGCTCGGGATGACGCGCACGAACGATCGCGATCCGAAAAATATCATTCGCCTGCGCGCGTCCGGTTACGAATGGAGCGACGGGCAGCACAGCGGTCGCGACGGAAGCCTCACTGATCTGATGGGCGCGGGCTCGATCGTTTCGACGATCGAAGACATGACGAAGTGGGAAGCAGCACTGCGCGGCGACAAATTCCTCAACGCCGAAAGCAAGAAACAGATCTGGACGCAGTTCACATTCAACAATGGAAAGTTGTCGCCTTACGGTCTTGGTTGGCGCATCGGCGATGTGCGCGAGCACAAGTTGATCGCGCATTCCGGACAAACGGCGGGGTTCGGCGCGGCGATACATCGATACGTTGATGATGACGTCACGGTGATCGCTCTTACCAACCTCGGGGAGGTCGGAATGGGGACACTCATCGCATCGGACGTTGCGAAGCAGTACATCCCCAAAATGTCGCTAAAGGCAGTAAATACGCGGGTTTCAGTGGATGATGCGCTCGCGAAAACGATCGAAGCAGCGATACGCGGACGCTTCGATTCGAGTGTGGATGAAAGCATCTTCACCGCGTCGCTTTCGAGATCGCTGGGCATGCAGCGAGCGAAGGATCTTTCATCGAGATTGAAGAACTATGCTCCGATGAAGACAACGCGCGTGGTGAAGCGCGAGAACGTGGAAGGAAAAGATACGCTGAGCGTGATCGCGGAGACGCCGCGAAGAATTTTTCTTTGGCGTATTGTTGTCGATGCGAACGGGAAGATCGCGGAGTTGAGTCTCGATGAAGAAGAATGATCGTAAGCGTGTTCGATCACACGAGCGATGCGATGTTCGATCGATCGATCACGAGCGCATCATGCGCGAATGGAATGTGATCATTGAAATGCGCGCGTGCAATGTTGCGAAAAAAACTTCGAAACTTTTTTTCGAAAAAATTCATACGCAACATTTTTTTGTTAACAACGCTTGAAGTTTTATGCTAAATTTAGTGCGGTAGTTTTTAAACACCACAACATATACGGAGGATAGTTATGGCAGCAACCAAATCATCAACCAAGAAACCAGCAGCAAAGAAAGCACCGGCTAAGAAAGCCGCTGCTAAGGCGCCGGCCAAGAAGGCGGCAGCAACCAAGAAGGCCGCTCCGGCCAAAAAGGCAGCTCCGGCTAAGAAGGCAGCAGCGAAGAAGGCTCCGGCCAAGAAAGCTGCAGCAAAGGCTCCGGCTAAGAAAGCAGCTCCGGCGAAGAAAGCCGCTGCTAAGAAGGCTCCGGCCAAGAAGACCGCAGCGAAGAAGAAATAGTTCAACTAGTTCTTTCTTTCTGAGGAAAATGAAAAGCCCTGCGACGAAAGTCGCAGGGCTTTTCGCTTCGATAAATACGGGCTAAAGATCGAGTTTCAATTCGTCGCCCTCCACTGTCGCGATGACGCTTCCCCCGTCGGCGAGCTTGCCGAAGAGGATCTCGTTCGCGAGCGGCTGCTTGATCTTTTCATGTATAAGGCGCGACATCGGGCGAGCGCCGTAACGTGCGTCGAAGCCGTGCTTCGCCATCCACTCGCGAGCCTTTTCGTCGAGCCTGACGATCACGCGTTTCTCTGCGAGCTGGCCGTTGAGTTCGTTGATGAACTTATCGACGATCGACTTGATGATCTCGATGTCGAGCGGCTTGAACGGCACCCACGCGTCGAGACGATTCCTAAACTCGGGAGTGAACGTGCGCTCGATCGCACCCTTAGCATTCCCCTTCGTATCGGACGCGTTGCGGAAGCCGACGCCGCCGGAAGAAAGTTCGCGAGCACCCGCGTTCGTCGTCATGATGAGGATGACGTTGCGGAAGTCCGCCTTCTTGCCGTTGTTGTCGGTGAGGGTAGCGTTGTCCATCACCTGCAGCAGCAGGTTGAAAAGGTTCGGGTGCGCCTTCTCGATCTCGTCGAGCACGAGCACAGCGTGCGGCGTGCGCATGATCGCATCGGTGAGCAGGCCGCCCTGGTCGAACCCGACGTATCCCGGAGGAGCTCCGATCAGACGCGACACGGTGTGCGGCTCGGCGTACTCGCTCATGTCGAATCGCATGAACTCGACACCAAGTATCTCCGCGAGCTGCTTCGACACTTCCGTCTTGCCCACACCCGTCGGGCCGGAGAAGAGGAACGAGCCGACCGGCTTCGTTTGATGTCCGAGCCCGGCACGCGAGATCTGTATCGCATCGACTACGCGGTCGATCGCTTCATCCTGACCGAAGATCACCTTCTTCAGATCTTCGCGCAGAGATCTGAGCCTTTCCTTCTCGTCGGCGACGACGGTCTTCGGCGGGATCTTAGCCATGCGGGCGATGGTGTTCTCGACCATCTGCACGGAGACCTTCTTCGGACGCTTGTTCTCGGGGAGGAGTTTTACGGAAGCTCCGACCTCGTCGATCACGTCGATGGCCTTGTCGGGGAGGAAGCGGTCGTTGATGTACTTGCCCGCGAGCTCGGAGGCGGTGCGTAAGCTTTCGGTCGTATACTTTACGCCGTGGTGCTCCTCGTAGAACTTCTTAAGGCCCTGGAGGATCTGGAACGTTTCCTCGATGGTCGGTTCGCCGATCTCGATCTTCTGGAAGCGTCGTGCGAGGGCGCGGTCGCGTTCGAAGGCGGCCTTGTACTCGGTATAAGTGGTCGAGCCGATGCAGCGAAGTTCGCCGGCGGCAAGCGCGGGCTTCAGGATGTTCGACGCATCCATCGAACCGCCCTGCACCGAACCGGCCCCGACGATGGTGTGGATCTCGTCGATGAAGAGGATCGCATTCGGCTCCTTCTTCAGATCGGTGATGATCGCCTTGAAACGCTGCTCGAAATCGCCGCGGTAACGCGTGCCCGCGAGAACCGCGCCCATGTCGAGCGCGAAGACCTTAGCATCCTGCAAAACTTCGGGGACGTCGCCCTCGCTGATCTTTAGTGCGAGACCTTCGGCGAGTGCGGTCTTACCGACGCCGGGTTCGCCGACGTAGAGCGGGTTGTTCTTTTTGCGGCGGCAGAGCACTTGGATGGTGCGCTCGATCTCGGCCTCCCGGCCGACGATCGGGTCGATCCTGCCCTCGCGTGCGAGAGCGACGAGCTCGGTCGTGAAACTCTCGAGCGGCTTCGCCCGCTGCCCCTGCCCCATCCCGCCGGGGCCGAAGTCCTCATCGTCGAACCCTTCGGGGAAGGGGTCCGCCGAATCTACTTTAGAGATGCCGTGCGAGATGAAATTGAGAATGTCGAGCCGCGTGACGCCCTGCTGCAGAAGCAGGTACACCGCGAAGCTCTGCTCCGCCTGGTAGAACGCGGCGAGGATGTTGCCGCCGTTCACGGCGGACTGTCCGCTGCCTTCGGCCTGAAGGACGGCGTATTGGATCGTGGACTGGAAAGTGGCCGTGAGCTCGGGCATGTGCTTGGCGTCGGGCGGCATCTTCTCCAGCGTGTTGTTGAAATATTCCTCGAGGGCGCGGGAGATCTCTTCGAGATCCGCGCCGCAATGGAACAGGATGTCACGCGCGCTGCTGTCCTCAAGCAACGCGTAGAGCAGGTGCTCGAGCGTGACGTATTCGTGTTTGTGACGGACGGCCTGATCGACCGCGTAACTTAAAGTCTCTTCTAATTCCCTTGTCAACATCGAACTTAAATTCTAACAGCTTTGGCAAGCGCGCGGGCAATGCCCGGACCTCACTCGACGACCTCCACGCCCTCGCCGACGATCGGCGAGACGTGGACGTTGAAATCGATCCCCGAATCGGCGTAAACGCCGGTCATCGCTTCGGCGATCCGTCGGGCCGTTCCTTCCGATTCCGCAAGCATGAAAACCGACGGTCCTGAGCCGGAGATGCCGCCGCCGAGTGCCCCTGCGGCCATCGACGCCTCTTTCAATTCATCGAACCGCGGGATCAGGCGTTTACGCACGGGCTCGACGATACCGTCCTCCAGGGACCGTGCGAGGAGGGGTAGATCGCCTTTAGCCAATGCGGCGACGAGTGAACCGAGGTTGCTCCATTGTTTGATGGCTGCGGCGAGCGGAACGTCCGCCGGTAAGATGGCCCGGGCCTCGGAGGTTTTGATCTCGATCTGGGGGTGGATAACGGCGGTGAAAAGCTCCGGGTACGCAAGCTCAACGATATCAAGCGGTTCGGAGGAACGGACAAGCGTGAATCCGCCGAACATGCAAGGCGCGACGTTGTCCGCGTGGCGGGCTCCGGAGGCGAGCATCTCGCCGTTCATCGCGAAGTCGGCGAGCTGGAGCTTCGTAAAATTCGTGTTCAACAATCGGTCGGCCGCGACGACGGCCCCGCAGGAGCTTGCGGAGCTGGAACCGATGCCGCTGCCGGGTTTTATATTTTTTGTGATCTCGACCTCTAGGCCGAAGTCGGCATGGATCGCGTCTAGCATCGAGCGGAGGGCGACGCCGGCGACGTTCTTTGCGGGGTCGGTGGGGAGTTTGTACTCATCGTGGTGGATGATTCGGATCTCGCGCTCAGCGATCCGTCGCACCGTGATCTCATCGAAAGGCTCCGCCAGCGCGAAACCGAGGCAGTCGAAACCGCAGACGACGTTCGATACGGTGGCGGGGGCGTGGACTAGGACGCTATCCATATTTCTCATCCCGGGCGCACGCGTATAACATATCGTTCAGTACCGACAACGCCGCGAGATGCAATACTTTAGCACAAACCGACGGTCCCCGATGGCCGACTTCCGCGAGGCCGCGATGCGCGGGCAGCCGGAGGATCGGGGGCTGTATTTTCCGGAGCGGATCCCGCAATTGGGCGAGGAATTTCTCGCGAATTTTCGCCAGTGGCCAAAGGAGCGGATCGCGTTCGAGGTGATAAGGCCGTACGTCGGCGGGGCGATCGGTGAGGACGAGTTATTTAATATTTGCAGCGAGACGGTGGATTTCGATTTCCCGCTGGTGCGGGTGAGGGATCGTATTTACGCACTCGAGCTTTTTCATGGGCCGACGATGGCCTTCAAAGATGTCGGGGCGAGGTTCATGAGCCGGTGCCTGCGGCATTTCTCGCGGGAGCGCGGCGGTAAGACGCTGGTGATCGTCGCGACGTCGGGGGATACGGGAGGGGCGGTCGCGGACGGGTTCTACGGCGTCGAGGGCGTTGAGGTGGTGATCCTTTACCCGAAGGGGAAGGTCAGCCGCGTGCAGGAACTGCAGCTCACGACGCTCGGCGGGAACGTGACCGCGCTCGAGGTGGACGGCGTTTTCGACGATTGCCAGGCGATGGCGAAACGGGCTTTGGCGGATGGGGAAATAGCGAATCGGGTTTTCGTTACGTCGGCGAATTCGATCAATGTCGCGAGGTGGCTGCCGCAGCAGTTCTATTATTTCTTCGCGCTGGCGCAGTGGGAGGGCGAGGCTCCGGCCTTCTCTGTGCCGAGCGGGAATTTCGGGAACATATGCGCGGGGCTGCTGGCTCATGCTTCGGGGATGCCGGCCGCGCATTTCATAGCGGCGTGCAACGCGAACGCGGTGGTGCCGGATTTTTTGCGAAGCGGCGAGTACACACCGAGGAAGTCGGTGGCGACGCTGTCGAACGCGATGGACGTCGGCGACCCGAGCAATTTCGTCCGCGTGCTGGAGATATTTCATAATGAATTCCCGCGGTTGAAGGAAACGCTCTCCGCCGCGAGCGTGAGCGACGAAGAGACGGCCGCGACGATGAAGCGGGTGTATGAAGAGACGGGATACGTGCTCGACCCGCACGGGGCGGTGGGGTATAAGGCGTTGGCGGAACACCTGGTTGGGCATCCGGATCGATCGGGGATATTCCTGGAGACGGCCCACCCGGTGAAGTTCGACTCGGTCAAGGAGATATTGGGGACATTCGGTGACGTGCCGGAGGCGATGGGCGAATTGGAAGGGAAGCAGAAGGTCTCTATAGAGGTGCCGGCGGGGTATGACTCGGTTAAGGAGATCATCTTGAGCAAATTATGAAGGTGCTGAAGTTCGGCGGGTCGAGCGTCGCGAACGCCGAGAACATTTTACGCGTCGTCGAGATAGTGCGCGGTGTTGAGGGCCGGGCGGTCGTGGTGCTCTCGGCGATGCAGGGGACGACGGACCGCCTGATCGACGCGGGCCGGCTCGCGGCGGCGGGCGACCGTGGGTACCTCGCGAAGCTGAACGAGATACGCACGCAGCACCAGCTTGCGATCGACAGGCTATTTGAAGGTTCCCCCGCGCGCGACGGCATACAAGGATACTTCGAGAAAAAGCTCGAGGACCTGCAGAGCCTTTGCCGTGGGATCGACCTGATACGGGAGATCAGCCCGCGGACGATGGACCGGCTGATCTCGTTCGGCGAACTGATCTCTACGAGGATCGTTTCCGCCTATCTCACTTCGCTGGGAGTAGAGAACGCGTGGGTGGACAGCCGCGATCTCATCAGGACGGATTCTAATTTCGGCGCGGCGGCCGTGGACGTCAAGACCACAAACGAGCGGATACGGGAGCGGTTCGCGGGGATGAAGCCTCCCCTCGCGATCGCGCCGGGGTTCATCGGCTGCGACGGAGGCAACAGCATCACCACTCTGGGGCGCGGCGGGTCGGATTACACGGCCGCGATATTCGCAGCGGCACTGGACGCGGACGTGCTCGAGATCTGGACGGACGTGAGCGGGATGATGAGCGCGGATCCGCGGTTCGTGCGGAACGTGCGTGAGATAGAGCGGATCACGTACCGCGAGGCGATGGAGCTTTCGCATTTCGGGGCGAAGGTGATCTACCCGCCTACGATCCAGCCGGTGATGGCGAAGGGGATACCGGTCCGCGTGAAGAACACGTTCGCTCCGGAGGAGCCGGGAACGCTGATCGAGGCGGAAACGGGGGACGGAACCGGCGAGATCGTCCGCGGTATCACCAGCATCGACCGCATCGCGGTGCTGAACCTCGAAGGGGCGGGGATGGTCGGCGTGCCCGGGTTTTCCAAGCGGCTTTTCGATGCGCTGGCACGCGAGCAGATCAACGTCATTTTGATAACGCAAAGCTCTTCGGAGCATTCGATCTGCGTGGCCGTGGAAGAAGCGGCGAGCGACCGGGCGAAGGCGTCGGTGGACCGTGAATTCGAAAACGAGATCGCGGTGGGGAAGATCGATCCGCTGCGGGTGGAAACGGGGCTTTCGATACTCGCGCTGGTGGGCGACAACATGCGATTCCACACCGGCGTGAGCGGGAGGATGTTCACCACGCTCGGGCAGAATGGCGTGAACATCCGGGCGATCGCGCAGGGCTCGAGCGAGCGAAACATTTCGGCGATCATCGATTCGGCTGACGTGCGGAAGGCGGTGAACACGCTGCACGAGGAATTCTTCTCGGACGGGCGGAAGCAGATCAACATCTTCGTCGCGGGCGTCGGGACCGTGGGTTCGCGGCTACTCGAACAGATCAATGCACAGAAGGACAAGATCGCGGAGGATCTGCGGTTGAACTTGAGCGTCGTCGGGGTGGCGAGCAGCAGGCGGGAACTTTTCGATGACGAGGGGCTCGACCTTGCCGACATCAAACCGCGGCTGGAGAACGCAGGGCCGTCTGAGATCGAGGCGTTCACGCAGGCGATCGTGGATAAGAATCTGCGAAATTCGATCTTCGTTGATGTGACGGCCTCGCCGGATGTTGTTGAGACGTATCCGAAGCTTTTGAAACGGAGCGTTTCGGTCATCGCGTGCAACAAGGTCGCGGCTTCGAGCGAGTACGAACGATACAGGAACCTGAAGGACCTGGCGAGAGAGTTCAATGCGAATTTCTTTTTTGAAACGAACGTCGGTGCGGGGCTGCCGGTGATCAAGACGCTGGAGGACCTGATTCGCAGCGGAGACCGGGTCAACCGGATCGAGGCGGTGCTCTCGGGGACGCTCAATTTCGTATTCAACAACTACGACGGCTCACGGCCCTTCGCTGAAGTGGTGCGGCAGGCTCAAGACGAGGGCTACACCGAGCCGGACCCGCGGCTTGATCTATCGGGCACAGACGTAGCGAGGAAGATACTGATACTTGCACGCGAGGCCGGGTACGAACTGGAGATGAAAGACGTCTCGGTCGAGCCGTTCCTGCCGGAATCGTGCCTTGCGGGTTCGGTCGAGGATTTTTACGACGAGATGGCGCGGCAGGAAGGGCATTTCGCCGGTCTCCTCGGCGAAGCAGTCGCGAAGGGGTTAAAGCTGAAATACATCGCGTCGCTCGATGAGGGCAAGGCTTCGGTCGGGCTGCAGTCGATCGGGCCGGAGCATAACTTCGCGAATCTTTCGGGTAAGGATAACGCCGTGCTTTTCTACACGAATCGCTACGCGGAACACCCGCTTGTCATCAAGGGGGCGGGTGCCGGCGCCGACGTGACGGCGGCGGGAGTTTTCGCTGACATCATCCGCGCAGCGAGATGACCGGAGCGGCCACTGTCTCGGTGGCCGGAGTTTCATCACAGATCAAAAAATATATGAAGAGACTCAGCCCAGGGATCACTGCGATCTTGTTGCTGGTTACATCTGTCTTTGCTCAGCGCGAATACTTCCCGCCCGCCGGCTCTTGGGATCGACGCACCCCGGAGCAGGCGAAGCTTGACGCGGCGAGGTTGAAAGAGGCGGTGGACTTCGCGATCGCCAGTGAATCGAAGGCACCGAGGAATCTCGAGCTCGCACATTTCCAGACGTTCGGGCGGGAGCCTTACGGGGAGCCGGTGGGGCAGTTCAAGGAGCGCGGGCCGGCGACGGGGCTGGTCATACGGAACGGGTACATCGTCGCCGAATGGGGCGAACCGTCGCGGGTGGACATGACCTTCAGCGTGACGAAGAGCTTCCTTTCGACGACGGTGGGGCTGGCGTTCGATAGGAAGCTGATAAGGAGCTTGCAGGACAAAGCCGCCGACTATTCTGCGCCGGTGGCCGTTTACAAACCGGGCGAGAAGTTCGACGATGCGGACCGATTTGCCAAGTCGCCGTTCATCGATCTTTTCGCCACGGAGCATAACCGAAAGATCACATGGGAGCACTTGCTCAGGCAGACGAGCGATTGGGAAGGGACCTTGTGGGGGAAACCCGAATGGGCGGACAGGCCGGATCGGGATGCCTCCACCTGGCTGACGCGGGTTCGCAAAGAGCCGGGCACCGCTTACGAATACAACGACGTGCGGGTGAACGTGCTCGCACTCGCCGCACTGAACGTTTGGCGCAGGCCGCTGCCGGGCGTGCTGAAGGAATACGTGATGGATGAGATCGGCGCGTCGAACACGTGGCGTTGGTTGGGTTACGAAAACTCCTTCGTGGTGATCGACGGGCAGATCGTGCAATCGGTGAGCGGCGGCGGGCACTGGGGCGGCGGGATGTTCATCAACGCTTATGATATGGCTCGGTTCGGGCTGCTGACCGCACGAAATGGCAAGTGGGGGAACAAGCAGCTTTTGAGCGAAGCGTTCATCCGCCAGGCGAAAACGCCGACGTCGGTGGAGCCCACCTACGGGTTCATGAACTGGTTTTTGAACACGGACAAGAAATATTATTCGAACGCCCCGGCGTCAGCTTTCGTGCACGTCGGCAACGGCACCAACATCATCTACATCGACCCGGAGAACGACATCGTGATCGTCGCTCGTTGGATCGAGAACGGGAAGATAAATGAATTTATCGGGAAGGTGATGGCGAGTATCAGACCGTAAATACAGATCCCCACCAACAGCCCCGTAGGGGCGAAATGTTTGTAGAAATAGGTGGGTAAAGTAAAAAAAGAGCCCCGTAGGGGCGGCACGAGTACGTTAGCGATGCCGCCCCTACGGGGCTCGGTTCATATTGTCAATGGGTTGCTGTTCGGTGAGGTCCCCAAAGGGGACAAATAATAAAGCCCAGGGTGCAGGCCGCAGCGGCCGGAACCCTGGGGTTTATTATTAGAACGGTACCGACCCTGAAGGGGTCGAACCTCGCGCAGATCGTTCGTCGCCTTCAGCGACGGAGTCGTTCCCGCGTCTTACCTAGGGTTCCGGTCGCTATGCTCCCTGCACCCTAGGCTTTAATGTTTGTCGCCGTTGGCGACAGTCAGTTCAAATCGAACAGTAAGAACTCCGTTTTGTCTTCGCCGGCTTTCAGTTTGAGTTCCGCTTCGTTGCTGATCGCGGCGCCGTCGCCGGGGTTGAGTTGTTCGCCGTTGACGGTGAGCGAGCCGGAGATGAGCTGCACCCAGGCGTGACGGCCGTCAGCTAGGGCGTGTGCGGCTTCTTCGCCGTTCGATAATATCGAGGCGTAGAGTTTCACGTCCTGGTTGATGTGGACGGAGCCGTCATCCCCGCCTTTTGAGGCGACCAGGCGGAGCTTGCCCTGTTTCTCCTCGACGGGGAAGATCTTCTGTTCGTACCCGGGCTGCAGGTTTTGCTTTTCGGGCAGTATCCAGATCTGCAGCAGGTGCGTCTTGTCGGTCGGGGAGCTGTATTCGCTGTGCAGC
>JAEZJR010000164.1 GCA_023415725.1 Acidobacteriota bacterium | reverse complement strand
GGGGCGTCGAGTGGGATCGGCGAGGGGTTGGCGGTGGTTTTGGCGAGGCGTGGGGCGGTGCTGGGATTGGCGGCGAGGCGGCGTGAGCTGTTGGAGGACTTGGCGGGACGCTGTGAGGAGGCGGGCGGGAAGGCACGGGTCTTCGCGATAGACGTGGGGGACGAGGCGGCGGTGGCCGCTGCGGCTGATGAACTGAGGGCCGAGTTCGGGCGGGTGGACGTGCTGATAGCCAATGCCGGGATCGGCGGGAACGACGAGGCTACGCGGAGCTACGTGCCGCGATCGGTGCGAAAGGTGATCGAGGTGAATCTGCTCGGGGCCGTGAACGCCGTCCACGCGGTGGTGCCGCAGATGGTTGAACGCGGCGACGGGCAGGTGGTGGCGATATCGAGTCTGGCGGGCTTTCGCGGGCTGCCGAAGTCGGCGGCCTACTCGGCAAGCAAAGCGGGGATGACGGCGTTCTTCGAGAGCGTGCGGCTCGACGTGCAGCACAAGGGCGTGGACGTGACGATCATTCAGCCGGGGTTCATCCGAACACCTCTAACCTCGGGCAGGGCGAACAAGATGCCGTTCCTGATGGAACTGGACGACGCCATCCCGCTCTTTATCAAAGCGATAGAGAAACGGAAGAAATTCTCCGCGTTCCCGTGGCAACTCGCGACGATCGTGAGGGCCGGGAAGTTCATGCCCGCCTGGTTGTACGACCGAATCGCGGGCCGTGCCCGCTACCGCGAATGATGCTATCCTAACGTTTTGCTCAGAAACTCCTCTATTTAACTGCCTTACGATGAATCTTTTGCAGGCGATAATCCTCGGGATAGTTCAGGGTTTGACCGAATTCATCCCGATCAGCTCCACCGCACACCTCGTCTTCGCCAGCCGCTGGACCGGCGTATACGACGGGAACGCAGCACAGATAACCGCCACCATGGCCGTGATCCAGTTGGGCACGCTGGCGGCCGTGTTCGTGTACTTCGCCGGGGATATCTGGTCCATCACGACGGCGTTCATCGGCGACCACTGGGCGTTGATCAGGGGACGGCGGGGGAGGCTGCACACGGGAACCCAGGGCGTCAGGCCGATATGGCTCTCGCATGAAGCGTGGCTCGGTTGGCTCATCATCATCGGGTCGATACCCATCGGCACGATCGGACTGATATTCAAGGATTTCATCGAGGGCGAGGGTACCAAGAACCTTTGGATCATCGCGACGATGCTGATCGTCATCGCCCTGTTGCTGGGCATAGCGGAGATGGTCGGTTCACAGCGTAAGGACATCAAGCAGCTCGGAGTGTTTGACGCCCTGGTGGTCGGTTTTTCGCAGGTTCTGGCACTTATGCCCGGGGCGAGCCGCTCGGGCTCGACGATAATGGGCGGGCTTTTCGCCGGGCAAAAGCGTGAAACGGCGGCGAGGTTCTCCTTCCTTATGTCGATACCGGCGATCGGGGCCAGCGGCCTGCTGGAACTCAAGGAAGCACTGCATATACTGCCGCAGGAAAGCTTCGTGCCGCTGATCGCCGGGGTCATCTCCGCCGCAATCGTAGGTTACCTTTCGATCTGGTTCCTCATCTCATTCCTTAAGAAGAATTCGACATTCATCTTTATCCTTTACCGATTGATCCTGGGAAGCGTCATTTTGATCTTGTTGTGGCAGGGCATATTGAGCCCCTCGGCGTAAGCGATGCAGAAACGGTGGGTGATTCAAAAACATGACCATAACGCCGCGAGGGAATTCGCGGCGAAGATCGGCGTGTCTCCGCTCGCCGCTGCACTGCTCATCGCCCGGGGCTTCGATTCCGCGGAAAAAGCCCATACGTTCCTTAATCCTTCAATAGACCACCTTCACGAGCCGAATCTTCTCAAAGGGATGAAGGAGGCCGTCGGCCGGGTGTTGAAAGCTGTCGAGAATGGGGAGAAGATCCTCGTCTGGGGCGACTACGACGTAGACGGGACGACCGGCACGACGCTGCTCCGCAAGGCGATCAAGATCCTGGGTGGCGAGAGCGTCTATCACATCCCGAACCGCTTTACCGAGGGCTACGGGGTGAATATCCCGGCACTCGAGCAGGCGAAAGCGAACGGCGTCTCTTTGGCGATAACCGTGGATTGCGGGATACGCAGCTTCGAACCGCTGGAATGGGCGAAGAACAACGGTCTGGACGTGATCGTCACGGACCATCACCTTTCCGACGAAGTGAGAGGCAATCCACCGGCGTTTGCGGTCGTGAATCCGAATCAGCCGGGCTGTCCTTATCCTGACAAGCATCTTGCGGGCGTCGGTGTGGCGTTCAAACTCGCGCATGCGATGCTTCGGGAAAAAGGGCTGGAGCGGATGGTGCCGGGTTTCATGAAGATCGCCGCTATCGGGACGGTTGCGGACATCATGAACCTCTCCGGAGAGAACCGGGCGATCGTCGCACTTGGACTGCGTGACCTGACGAACACGAAGAATTACGGCCTCAAAGCATTGATGGAAGTCGCGGATTGCCGGTCCGATATGAAGAGCTATCACATCGGCTTCCGCATCGGGCCGCGAATCAATGCAGCCGGCCGCATGGACATCGCACGGCACGTTGTAGAGCTGTTCGAATGTGAGGATTTCGAGCCGGCCCGGCAACTCGCCGCGATGCTCGATAGCCGCAACCGGGAACGCCAGCGGATGCAGCAGCAAATAACCGAGATGGCGTTGCTTGAGACGGAGAATCTATTCGATCATCGATTCGTGGTGGTTGCCGGCGAGGGGTGGCACCGGGGCGTTATCGGTTTGGCCGCTTCAAGAATTGCGGAGAGGCTATACCGCCCGACGATCGTGCTCTCGATCGAGAACGGGATCGCGCATGGAAGTGCACGCAGCATCGGGTCGTTTCACCTGCTGAACGCTCTTGATTCATGCAGGCATCTTTTTGAGCAATATGGTGGCCATGCGGCGGCGGCGGGAATGCAGATCAAATCGGAGAACATCGGTCAGCTGCGGGAGGGCTTGAACGCCTACGCTGTCGAATTTCTAGCCGATGAAGATCTGGTTCCGATCCTCAATATTGATGCTCACGTTTCGTCGAATTCGCTCAGCCTGGAGATGCTGGACGAATTGTCGCGGTTCGAGCCGTTCGGTGCCGGGAATCCTAAACCGGTCTTTGTTACTAAAGACTTCTTATTAAAGGATGAGCCCTTCGTGATGAAGGAAAAGCATCTAAAGATGTGGCTGCAAAACAATGAAGGGAAACGATTTGAAGCTGTCTGGTGGGACGGTGTCCATAAGTCGCAGGGGCGAACTCTAAGCCCGGGCAGCCGCATCGAAGTCGCGTACATCCCCGAAGCAAACACCTGGAACGGCAACACACGGCTTCAGCTTGTTGTGGAGGATCTGAAGACCGATAATCACTAGCGTGGCGGAGACCAAATCGGAACAATTAAAACAATTGCAGCTGCGTGCGAACTTACCGAATTATGTTCGTTATGCGGCGATAGGTCTGTCCGTAATCGCGCTTGCGGTCATTGTGGTCTCGTTCGTCCGCTCTCGGCAAAACCAGGAATTCCGCATGAAGGGTTTTCCTACGGCACTTTCGCAGGATGTGATCGCGACGGTCAGTGGGTATGAGCGGACGGAATTCGACGAAGGTAAGCGCAAATACTATATAAAGGCCGACCACGCGACGACCTTTTCCGACAACCACCAGGAATTGGAGAATGTCTTCATTCAGGTTTTTGGAGAAGAAGAGAAATCGGACAAAATAACCGCGGGTAAGGCCGTATATATCCCGGAAGAGAATAAGAACTTTACGGCCTATCTCGCCGGCGACGTAAAGATCGAAACCCGCGACGCCCTGATCGTAAAGACCGCTCAGGTAACGTACAAGAAGTCGGAAGAGTCTGCAGCAGCGGAAGAAGCTGTCGAGTTTCAACGCGAAAATATCACAGGCAAATCGATCGGTGCGCACGTTAAGGTGCCGCAGAAATTGATCGAACTTTTGCAGCAAGTCGAGATCCGGCGGTTCGAGACGGAGGAACTGACCGGCGAACCCACGGCGATAGTAACTGCGGGCTACGCGTCCTACGATCAATTGAACGAACGCATCGAACTGAAATCAGGCGTTAAGGTCCACTCGGTCACGAAGGAGCCTGCCAGGGGCATCGACCTTGCCGGCACCAGGGCGATGCTCAATTTGGTAGCTCAGGAAGGTCAGTCACGAGACATAAAGACCGCTGAGTTATTCGAATCGGTCGATATTCAGTCTTCCGAGGCCGGTGGGCCGCCCACCCAGATCAAGTCGAACTATGCACTTTACGATAAGCCCGCCGATCGTTTCGACCTCCGCGACGCGGTGAACATCGTTACGGTGGATAACGGGCAACCGACCAGGATCACTGCGTCTCAGGCGATCTATGAGCAAACTAAAGGTATTGCGGATCTGAACGGCCCCGCCGAGGTAATCCAGGGCGGGAATCTCGCAAAAGGGGACAAGATCGTCGCTACGCTGTACCCCTCAAAACGTATCCAGAATACCCGTATCCTCGGTAACGGTTATGTTCGCCAGGCTGAGCCCGACCGGACGGTCGAAGTGTCGGGCGGCGAACTGAACGCTTCATTCGCCGACGGTTCTACCCTCATCGAGGCACACGCTGTAAATTCTGCAAGTGCTGTCCTGACCCCCGCAAATCCTGTCGAGTATTCGAAGGTCACGATGTCGGCCCCTCGTTCGGTGGACGTATTTTTCAGACAGGGTGGGTTGCTAGAACGGATGTCCACCGACGGTCGGACGACGATCCAGCTTGATTCCCCGAATAGTTCGCCGGACGCAGCCAATAAAAGAGTCACCGCGGATACGGTCAAAACCTTCTTTTCCGGCGACGGCAAATCGATTCAAAAGGCTGAGGCGATCGGTAACGCGGAGTTGTTTGTTGAGCCGCTTCGTGCACTTCCTGAAAACTACAAAACTACGGTCAGCGCACCGCGATTCGATTGCGAATTCTTCCCGACCGGGAACAACGCGAAGAATTGTATCGGCGGCAAGGGCACCAAGACGACGCGTATACCGATCGTTCCATCCGATGCACGTGGGACGCAGACGCTCACCGCTGATATGGTGAACGCGGTGTTCAATGCCGGATCGCGGGACGTTGAGCGGCTTGATGCAGACGGGGACGCGAAGTTCGTCGAGCTCGATCGAAACGGCATAGCAAGCAACATGTCTTACACGTCCGGCGACGGGATCGTCCGCCTTCGTGGGGGTGAACCGACCGTGTGGGATTCGAGAGCACGTGCGAAAGCGAAGGAGATCGATTGGGACACAAAGAACCAGAAGTCTTTTCTTCGAACCGGCGTGAGTACGACTTATTACAGCCAAAAGCAGACAGGTGGGGCGACGCCGTTCTCCGATGCTTCCAAACCGGTTTACTTAACCTCCGATTCGGCCGAGATCGACCATCGCGCGGAGACAGCGCTTTACATCGGTAACGCCCGGGGCTGGCAGGAGAAAAGCTTTGTGCGAGCGGACCGCTTCCACATTCAACAGCGTCAAGGGCAGTTCGATGCGGAAGGCGGAGTTCAGAGCCTTCTTTACGATGTGAAGCGTAAGGAGAACGGCCGCGAGACGATGGTGCCGGTTTCAGCTTCTGCCGGCTCGCTGACCTACGCTCGCGATTCGCGGCTTCTTCGATACACGAACAACGTCGATGTACGGCAGGCAACTGACCGCATCACGGGAGGGCGAGCCGACATCTATCTCAGTGAATCGAACGAGCTGGCACGATCGGAGTTTCATCAAAACGTCGTGATCACCCAGCCGAAACGTCGGGCGACCGCGGATTACGCTAACTACGACGCTTCGGACGAAAGTGTGGTCCTCCGTGGGAATCCCGCCCGTGTGGATGATGCCGAGAACGGCTCTTCACAGGCTGCTCAGATGACCGTGTATCTCCGCTCGAATCGCGTTGCTACCGAAGGCCGCAGCCCTCAAAATACCACCGGCCGCACGCGCTCCGTTTATAAGATCAAGGAAAATTAGTATCATCGCGCCCATGGCATTTCCCGAGACCGAGAGCAACGGCAGTCATAATGGGCATCACCCCGATGCGCCGCCGCTTGCGTTCGCAGCCGAAGGCATCCGTAAGACGTACGGAAGCCGTCGCGTGGTTGATGACGTGAGCCTGTATGTCAGCCAGGGCGAGATCGTGGGGCTGCTTGGGGCCAATGGAGCCGGAAAGACCACGACGTTCTACATGATGGTCGGGCTCGAACCGACCGAACACGGACGCATCACGTTGAATGGAGACGACGTCACGAAATTACCGATGTATTTGCGTGCCCGTCTCGGCGTCGGATACCTGCCGCAGGAGCCATCGATCTTCAGGAAGCTTACCGCGGAACAGAACATACTCGCGGTGCTTGAAACGCGGAAAATCTCGCGGAGTGCCCGATTCGAAAGGCTGGAAGAACTGCTGGAAGAGTTCGGCGTTACGCATGTTCGCCGCGTCCGAGGCGATTCGCTTTCCGGTGGCGAGAGGAGGCGTGTGGAGATCGCGCGATGTCTAGCCACCGAGCCGAAGTTCATTCTCCTCGACGAACCCTTCGCCGGCATCGACCCTCTCGCGATCGATGATATTCGGGATATAATTCTTTACCTCAAACGCAACGGGATCGGCATCCTAATTACTGACCATAACGTTCGCGAGACCCTCGGGATCACCGACAGGACGTACATCATGGCCGAGGGAAAGATCCTTAAAAGCGGATTGCCGTCCGACCTTGTCGAAGACCCCGAAGTTCGGCGTTCTTACCTCGGAGAAAGATTCACTCTTTAGTGACTGGATTTTTCCAATTGCTCGCAAAAATTTCTATAATGTAATTGTTCGGTATGAAAATTGCCGTGTGTTAGATCGACCGGCCGCAGTTTATGTCATCACTAAGGTTAACTACAGCTCTCCAGCAGAAGATGGTTCTGACGCCGCAGCTGCGTCAGCGTATCGAGATGCTGCAAATGACCTCGATGGAGCTGCAGGACCTTATCGAACAGGAAATGGTCTCGAACCCGATCCTGGAAGAGGTCCAGCCCGGCGACGAGATCAACGAGATCACCGAAAACCTTCTTGATCAGAATTCCGACGGGCATGATGACGGATTTGCGAATGGTAAGTCTTCGGAGCCTTCGGTCGAGTTCGATTCGATGGAAGCAGCGGCGTCAGCCGAGGCGTATGAACCTATAGCGCCTTCGGAGAACGGTTCCGAAGCTGCGGAAGGAAGTGACGAGGTTCAGACCGAGGCGGCTGATTCATTTGAAGAGATCGATTTCGGAAGGGAATTTCAGGATTATCTGGACCCCGGATATCGCACGCAAGAGATCGAATATAAGGACGACGCGCCGAGCTTCGAGCAGTTCCTGACCTCTAAGCCGTCATTGAGCGACCATCTGGAATGGCAGCTCAATATGCAGGATGTAACGGAGGCGGAGAAAAACGCCGCCATCGCGATAATCGGTGACCTCGATAACGACGGGCGACTCAATGCGACGCTTGAAGAGATCGCGCGTCTGGCGGAGTGCAGCCTTGAAACTGCGGAAAAGGCCCGTCAGATCGTGATCGACCTCGATCCGGTCGGCTGTGGGGCATTTGACGTAAAGGAATGCCTTCTCGCTCAACTGCGGGCCAACGGACATGAGAAAAGCCTCGCTTCGAGGCTCGTTGCGGAGCATCTCGAGGATCTCCAGCCGCACCGGTTGCAGCACTTGTCGAAGGCGACCGGGGTCGGCGTTCACGAACTGAACGAGGAGATCAACAAGATCCGCGTGCTCGACCCGTATCCGGGCAGACGTTACTCGGGCGAGGACGCGCAGTTCGTCGCCCCCGAGGTCTACATCGAGAAGATCGAGGACGATTACATCGTTTATTTCGCTGACGACGGTAGCCCTCGGCTGCGGATCAATCCGAGTTATCACAGGATGCTCGACCAGGCGGACACCACAAAAGAAACAAAGGATTTCATCAAGGACAATGTGAGATCCGCCGTCGATCTTCTCCGCAATATCGAGCACCGCCGGCAGACGATCTACAGGGTCGTCCAGTGCATCGTCGAAAGACAGCGGGACTTTCTCGACAAAGGCGTTGAGCACATCAAACCGATGATGCTCAAAGACGTCGCCGAAGATATTGGAATGCACCTTTCGACGATCTCCCGGGTCGTGAATCGGAAGTACGCCCATACCCCGCAGGGTGTGATCGAGCTTCGCAGGTTTTTCAGCGAAGGGATGATGAACGAGGAAGGGGAGGAAGTTTCCACCCGCATCCTCAAGTTGAAGATCAAGAAGATGATCGAGGAAGAAGACTCCAAGAAACCGCTCACAGACGACCAGATCGCTAAGATCTTGAGCAAAGAAGGCGTGAAGCTTTCACGCCGAACCGTAGCCAAGTATAGAGACCAGATGAACATTGCTGGGTCTCGTGAACGCAAGACTGTCATTTAGGTTTATCCATTTTCAATTGACAAGGTAGAGGGGATTCATGAAATTCGAATATACCGGCCGTCACATAGAGGT
>JAEZJR010000348.1 GCA_023415725.1 Acidobacteriota bacterium | reverse complement strand
TGATGCGGCCGATTTCTTTGTGACTGCTTTTGGCAAGACTAACCCTCCGGAACTGCAATGATCGTAAGTAATCGTACTGTGTAAACTTCTGATTATAGCCAAGCGAAACGGGAAGTTCAAAAATGCTTATGGAAACGCTGGAAAAGATAACGATTGGCTAAAAACGGCATCAAATACTAAGATTTAAGTCGGGAAATGCTCACCTATAGAACTAACATCCTGCTTGCACTGATCCTGCTTTTCGCTGCGACGGCGTTCGGGCAAAATCCGACGAAGTGGACGCTCGAATCCGACGCGCGCGGGCGCGAGGTGAAAGCCGGCGAGCACGTGAATGCCGTGCTCAGTGCGACGGTGGAGCCGGGCTGGCATTTGTATTCGGTGGACCAGCCTGAGGGCGGCCCGATACCGACGACGATCAAGGTTTCGGATCCCTCGAATTTCGAGCTCGTTGGGAAGATCGACACTCCGACGCCTATAACGCAGCCGGATCCGAATTTCATCGTTAATGGCAAACCGCTCGAGACCAAGTACTTCACAGACCGCGGCGAGTTTCGGGTGAATTTGAAAGTTCTCGCTAACACTTCGGCTGATGCGGTCGCATTGGATGTTCGGTTCCAGCTTTGTAATGACACCTTCTGTCTTCCGCCGAGGACGAAGCGAGTTTCGTTTTCCGGCGAAGAAGATGTTAAGAAACCAGCTTCCAGTTCCCAGCTTCCAGCTTCCAGTTCGGAGCCGCCGGTCCCGATGACGATCGTGGAGGCAACAACCAACAGCCAGCAGACCGGCGACCTTTGGGGATTCATTTGGCTGGCGGCAACTCTTGGGGCTTTGTCGCTGCTGACGCCGTGCGTGTTCCCGATGATCCCGATCACGGTTTCGTATTTTACGAATCATTCGGCGGGGAGCCGGTCGAGATCGATCAGGCTGGCGACCATATATAGTCTTGGCATTGTTGCGACGTTCACTCTGTTGGGGATGCTGCTAGCTTTATTCGTCGGAGCAGCGGGGATAAACCTCTTTGCGGCGAATCCGTGGGTGAACATTCTGATCGCGGCGATCTTCTTTTTCTTCGCGTTCAACCTCTTCGGAGCTTACGAGATCACTGTGCCGACGAGCGTGCTGACGAAGCTGGACTCGTTCACACGGTCGCATGAGGGCGAAGGGAGTGGAGTGATCGGGGCGTTGCTGATGGGGCTGACCTTCACGCTGACATCGTTCACGTGCACGTCGCCCTTCGTCGGAACGATCCTCGTTTCGGCCTCGCAGGGCGATTGGCAGATGCCATTGGTCGGGATGTTGGCTTTCTCGACCGTATTTGCATTGCCGTTCTTCGTGCTCGCGCTCGTTCCGCAGTGGGTAGCTCAATTACCGAGGGCCGGCGGTTGGATGAACTCGGTGAAGGTGTCGATGGGATTCCTCGAGGTCGCGGCGGCGATGAAGTTCGTCTCCAACGTCGACCTCGTGTGGAAGTGGGGCATCTTCACACGGACCGTCGTGCTGGCGATCTGGATCGCGATCGGTTTGATCCTGACGCTTTATCTATTAGGTAAGTTTCAGCTGACGCACGATTCGAAGCCCGAACGGATCGGGGCGTTTCGCCTTGTTTCCGCGATCGTTAGTCTGGCGATCAGCTTTTACCTTATTACGGGTCTTTTCGGCGCGAAGCTTGGGGAACTTGAAGCTTTCTTACCGCCCGAAACGGAGGCTTCCGCGGCCAGCCGGCCGGGCGGCAATGGCGGGGAGCGGCTGCAGTGGATGAAGAACGACTATGAAGCTGCGCTTGCCAAGGCGAAGGCCGAGAACAAGCGAGTCTTTATCGATTTCACCGGTTACACCTGTACGAACTGCCGTTGGATGGAAGCGAACATCTTTATCCTGCCCGAGGTCCAGGCGGAGATGAACAAATTCGTGCTTTCAGCGCTTTATACCGATGGCGAGGGAGAGGTTTACGAGCGTCAACAGCGTATGGAGCAGGAGAAATTCGGGACCGTCGCACTGCCGTTCTATGCAGTTGTGGACCCCGAAGGGAAAACCATCGCTACCTTCCCGGGCCTTACCCGTGACCCGCGGGTTTTCGTTGACTTTCTAAAGAAAGCGCAAGAAAATTAGCCACGAATTACACGAATGCAGAGAGTCAGTATAGATCAACTAGTACGCGGGCTGCGTGAGATGTCGGACGAGATGTTCGTGTGCGAGCCAGTATATGAATTTTTGAACGATCACCCGATCGACACGGACTCGATCCAGAAGTACTTCCATTGGAGCCCGAAGTTTTACACGCGGAATCTGATCTTTAAGGACGACCGGTTCGAGATGATGGCGATCTGCTGGGAGAAAGGGCAGGAATCGCGCGTCCATAATCACTCTGAGCAGCGTTGCTGGATGACGGTGCCGATCGGGAGGCTTAAGGGGCAGAACTTCGCGATCGAGGAGATCGATGAATCGCGCGGTTACTGCAAGCTGCGCGAAACGGATGAATTCGAACTAGCGGAGTGCCTCGCGGCAAAGGTCGAACTTGAGGAACCGATCCACCAGGTCCTTAACCTATCCGAATACGACCAGCGGGCGGTCAGCATCCATATTTATTCCAAACCATACGACCGCTGCATTTCCTACTGCCGTGACACAGACACTTTCAAAGAAGTCACTCTCTGTTACACCAGCATCGACGGCAAGCTCTGCGACGGGATCCAACTCTGATCCGACCACTATTTATTAGTCATCTATCGCTTCCTACTGAAGGGAAAACCTTTCTTCGGTGGGAAGTGGTTAGTTACAAGTGGGCAGTCTCGATTACCATCTGACGTGATGTCGAAGCGGACCGGTATTTTGATCGGGCTGATATTGCTCTACACAGCCGTGCGGTTGTGGGGACTGGCGGACGCGTGTATTTGGTTCGATGAGATCTTCAGCATCCACGCGGCGGAGCACAATTGGGCGGGGATGTATCGGTTCGTAGCCCAGGATCTGGTGCATCCCCCTCTGTTTTATGCCTTGTTGAAGGTATGGATAGGTCTGGGCGGCGAGGGAGTGTTTTGGCTGAGGCTGCTGCCTGTCGTGTTTTCGATAGCTGCGATCGTGCCGTTTCTGTATTTGTGCCGGGAGTTGAAACTCGCCCCTTCGGTTGTGTGGCTTGCGTTGCTCCTATTCGCGGTGAACGGCTCGCTGATCAAGTACACCCAAACTCTCCGGATGTACAGCTTGCTGATGCTGCTGTCGCTCACCTCGATCTGGCTTTTCGCCCGGTATTTTAATCGCGGCAAGAGCTGGATCTGGCTGGTGATCGTGAACCTTCTGCTCGTGTATACGCAGTATTTCGGGTGGATGGTCGTCGGGGCTGAGGTGCTGACGATACTGATCTTTCAGCGGATCAAGATCGCCCGCGCGTTCGGGATGGCGGGTATCGTTTTTGCGAGCTTCGTTCCGTGGCTGATCGCGGTTTGGAATGCCGCTAGGCAGGGTTCCGACATCGGCCAGAACATAGCCTGGCAGCCGCGGCCCGGCCTGCGCGAAGTATTCGAGTTTCTTCTCGATCTGGTCGAGCCTTTCTATTTTCAGGCGAGCAATTCTGAGCCGCGCTCCTTATATCTCATTGCGGTGCCTCTTTTGCTGGTCTGCCTCAGCGCTGTTTGTTACTTTGCTTTCAGAAAGCGAGCGCCGGATGAGCAAACTGCATTGAAATTTCTGACGGTGTTCGCCGCGTTTCCGATCCTGGCCGCACTCGTTCTGAGTTGGCTGGTGCCATACTCGGTCTGGGGGACGAGGCACCTTATCATCGCGACACCGATAGTCTCGCTCATCGTTGCGAGCGCACTCTCGAGTCTGCCTCGTGCGTGGGTGCGAAGGGCCTCTGTCGCTTTGGTGGTGTTGCTGATCGGGACGGCCCTTTTCCTTAACATAAGGCGAGAGAAACCGGAATACGTGTGGTGTGCTTGGAACGGTGTGGCGAACGACATCTCTCGGCGGGAAAACACGACGACGATCTACGCCCTAGAGAACCTTACGGCTTATCATCTATGGTTTGCCACAAGGTCTAACAGGCAAATTACCGTGGGCGTACTCAAGGGCATGGACGTACGCACCGCCGACGAGAGTTACTTTCTGCCGCGCGGATTCAACTCGGTCGCGGCGGTGAATTTCGACAATATTCCGGAGAGGGAATTCTGGCTGGCCTTCAGGACATTCTGGAACGGCGAGGAATTTCGGACGATCGAGACGTTCACGAAACTCGGGTACTTTGTCTGCCCGATGAACCGGGCTCGATTCGATGCGAATAATGTGTTCTGGATCAAATTCACCAGGGATCAAGCTGGGTGCCCCGCTTTGTGAACGCTGCTGATTTTAGTCGGTTTCCGTGGTGAAGGGGTGTCGGGGACACGAGAAAAGTTTACGGGGCGCGACCGAGGACCGCGCCCCATTTGATTACCTAGGGAATAGCCATTTTCAGGATCTTACTTGCGCTTCCACCTTACGCCGTCCTTCGTGTCTTCGAGGATGATCCCGCGTTCGGCGAGGAGATCGCGGATCTCGTCTGAACGGGCGAAATTGCGGTCGCGGCGAGCGGTCTGACGTTCTTCTATAAGGGCCTCGATCTCGGCGTCGAGCATCACGGCCTCGTCAGGCCCAAAGATGCCGAGGACAGAATCGAATCGGGTGATCGCGTCGAGCACGGCTGCACGCTCGGATGCGGATAACCCGTCTTTTGCGATCACGACATTTACTTCCCGGACGAGGTCGTGAACCGCGGCAAGGGCAGCAGCGGTGTTGAAGTCGTCGTCCATGGCGGATTCGAAGCGGGCTATCGCGTTGTTGGCCAGTGCGGCAACGTCATCAGGGGCCCCCTCGCTACGGCTCGGGTTACCGCCTTGTTTTACCAGCTGGCGGAAATTGCGGAGTCGTTCGACGGTCGACTCTGCGCCCTGCAGCCCTTCGAAGGTGAAATTGAGCTGCTTTCGCGTGGGGACGCTGAGGAGCATGTAGC
>JAEZJR010000343.1 GCA_023415725.1 Acidobacteriota bacterium | reverse complement strand
GACCGGTATCGATCCCATCCCAACCCGCTCGCCCGCCCTGGAAAAAAGCCGTCTGTGCAGAATCCTCTTCGAACACTTCGCCTACCATCCAGTAATTCGGGTATTGCCTTTTGATCGCCACCGACCAATCGCGGATGAATGATCGGGGCATATACTGGATCGTATCTTGTCGGATCCCATCGATGCCTGTCATCCCGATCCACCAAAGCGCGTTCTGGATCAGGTAACGGGAAACTTCCGGCTCGTCCTGATTCAGGTCCGGCAGCAATTCGTTGAACCACCCCTTGAGCACGTTGTCGCGTTCGGCTTGCGAAGAATTTGGCGATAGAAGGGCCGAATTGTTGAAAGTGTTCTGTGAATATGGCGAGAACCAATTATCGAGCGGCGGACGCTTCGCCCATGGATGCTGGATGCCTACGTGGTTCGCGACCTGATCCTGGATCACCTTGATCCCGTTCCGCTTGCTCTCGCGGATCATCTCCTGCAGATCCGTCATCGAGCCGAAGTGATTCTCGACCCCGTAATAATCGATAGCATGGTAACCGTGGTAGTTAGTGTTCGGGCACCACGGTTTGTCGCACTGGTTCGCCTCGTCCGGGTTGTCGTACCAAGGCGTAAGCCATATCGCCGTGATGCCGAGTTCCTTCAAATAAGGAATGCGCTTCGTGATCCCCTTGAAATCCCCCCCGTGCCACGCCCTCGGATTATTGCGGTCGACATCTTTATTGTTGGCGGGATCGCCGTCCGAGAAACGGTCCGTCATTATCAGGTAAACGACGTCGTCATTCGTGACGCTCGTCGTGTTTGACTTCGGGTCTAGTGGGGCGTTAACCGTGAAAGGGAATGAGGTTTCACCAGACCGTGTTTTTACGGATATCGAATATCGTTGAGAGCCCGTTTTATTCTCACTCGAGAACCAAGCGACGTTGCTGATGGTGACATCGCAGAAGAGATAGTCGCCTCTATCGTTAACCCGGACATTATCGATCTTCAGCGCCTTGCTCGCCGAAGAAATGCGAGCCCCCTCAAGGTTATTCCCGCGAACCAAAAGCCGAACCGGGTTTATCGTATGCCCCGCCCACCAATTCGGCGGCTCCACTTTTTCCACCGTCGGCGATTGCGCCCACGCGCTTACCGAAAGACAAAGGAAAAGAAAGGCCAATTTGATAGAACTCGGCACTACCACTCGCATCATCGAACTGAGTACAGATCTCACTGCTTTCTGCTTTCTGCTTTCTGCTTTCTGCTTTCTGCTTTGGGAGAGTAAACCCGGCCTCGCGGCTCAAGATCAAGGGCGTGCCGACCTTTCCAGTCTACACGCCCTTCGGAAAGAACCGATATTCCAAGTTACACACCACGGAGCCGCCGCGGCATCTTGTTGCTGGTCCGCCGACCGCGGCCCTCGTGCGTCGCCGAGAAGCCTAGAACTCCAGTCTCAGCCCGAACTGGATCTGCCGATTCGTGAAGCCGTACGTGTTCCGGATGATACCGAGACTCGTATCGCGACAGACACCGGTTACCGGAGCCGCATCGCAATTCTGAACAGGCGGCGTCAGTTGTGGAGTATTGAACACATTGAACGCCTCCGTTCTGAACTGGATTCTGAACAGGTCCGAAACGTCGAAATTCTTAGTGAGACCCAGATTCAACTGGTGGTTCGACGGGCCGCGAAGACTGTTGCGTTCCAGCGTGCCGAACCGTCCCGCGGGTGCGGCGACGAACACTGTTCGGTCGAGAAACGGATTCTCATCGCCCGTGTACGGGTCCCCGTTCACGTCCACGCGAACGCCGCCGGAACGTATGTCGAACACCTGTCCGCTCTGGGCACGGAAGATCCCGTTCAGCTGCCAGCCGCCGAGGACTGCGTCAACCGCCGAATTCCAGTCGGTTCCCCAACGCCGGCCCTTGCCCCACGGAAGATCGTAAACTGCTTCGACCGAGAAGGCGTGCGGCACGTCGAGCCTGGAAGTTGTGAAGGGCTCGATGAAGTTGAGTCTGTTGTCGGCGACCGCATCGAACGCCCCTTCGCCGTTGTCCTTCGTTTTGGAGAGCGTGTAAGCGACGCGGTACTGTAGCCCCCGCGTAAATCGCCGTTCCACCGATAGTTGAAGCGAGTCGTACTGCGATTCGCCTATATCGTCGCGGACGCGGACGTCGCCGAGACCCGGGTAACACGGCGAAGCTGCTACCCCGTTCGGGCAGGGCACGTCGGTGCCAGGTTCCACTACACGTCCGTTCAGGTTGTAGTAAAGGATCAAATTGCGGCCCCGAGTGCCGACGTAACCGACGCTGATCGCCGTCGTCCTGGTCAGTTCACGTTGATACTGAATATTGAACTGGTGGACGTTCGATACCTTGTTGTCCGGCTTCCAAGCAAGGACCGTCACGTTCTGCGGATTGTCGAGGTTCACGTCATTCACGCTGCCTATTGGGAGAGGCCCCGTCGCTAGACGCGAGTCCAGAGTGCCGTTAGGCGCCCGTCCTGAAAGCGTGATCCTGAAACCGTCCGTGAAATTGAATTGCGAGAAGCCGCTGAACGGTGGATTCTGAGCGAGTTGGTTATCGATGCCGCCGCGGTCGAGGAAGTAGAACAACCCATAACCGCCTCGGATCACACTTCTGCCATCACCACCGATGTCATAGGCGAACCCGGCTCGGGGCCCGAAGTTGTTCTTATCGGTCTCCACGAGCGAGGCACCGCTGTCACCCGCGAGGATCAAGCGCCTGGTCTGAAGGTCAAAGTTTGCTTGACGCCCATACATCTCGGTCGGGTTGGTAAAGTAGTCGTATCGGAGGCCGAGATTTAGCGTAAGCTTTCGCGTCACGCGCCAATCGTCCTGTGCGAAAAGTGCATTCTCCCAATTTCTCGTCCCAACGGAACCGAATGGAGGCCCGATCTGGTAATTGCACACAAAACCGATCAACAAGTCGGCCTGTTCCCAACCCGTTGAAGAGGCTCCGCTGCAGTCGTTCGGATTTCCATTGGGGATAAGGAAAAAGAAACCCTTTCCGCGATTCGGCCGGTAAAGCGAGACGTCGCGACGGAGTATGGTGCCGCCGAATTTGAAGGTGTGGTTTCCGGTCGTGAAGCTAAGGCTGTCCACGATCTGATAAGTGTTCTGCGGAACGAGATACGGTCCAAAGTCTCCTGTATATTCGATCTGCCCGTTGGATCCGCCGATAAGAGCTCCACCGCCCAAGCTCGGATCGCGGTTCGCGTTCGGGATTCCCAGGTCCGCCGAGATCGCCTGGTCGAAGAACGGCGGCGTGTAACCGTAACTGATCCTTGAAGCCTGCACCCGCAGTTCGTTGAACAGGGAACTTGTGAGAGCCGTGTTCCACCCGACGACAGCTCCTTTAGTTCGGATCGGGTTGGTACCCGATCCGAAACCCGCCGGAAGAGCCGGCAGACGCGACGACGTGACCTGATCGAAGAATCCCTGACTCCAGCGACCAAACAATTGGTTCTTGTCGTTCAGCGTCGAATCGATTCGAATGTCATATGTATCCGTCTCGAGCGTCTGGGTCCGTACTACTTGATAATTGTCCCTTATGCCGGCCCGCGTTGGGAGGGGAAACGCCTGCAAGTAGTTTAGAGCGACCGGGTTAAGCCTGTTTCCGGGAAGTAGGTCCAGACGGTTATTGAGGATCGGCTGGTTGGTCAAAATGTCCCTCAACTGGATCGGATTTGGGCCTGCCAGCAACTCGCTGAAGTTACCTGTCCTCATCAGTGCCGTCGGAACTGTCGCCGTTTCAAGGCCGAAGGGCAGGAACTGCCGAAGTCCCTCGTAATCGCCAAAGAAGAAGACCTTGTCTCTCCAGACCGGACCGCCGATCGTACCGCCGAACTGACCGCGACGGAACTCGGACTTCGTCTGGGAGAATGTCGGCCGGGCATCCAGATTGTCGTTACGGATGAACGCAAACGCACTTCCGAAAAAGTCGTTGCGGCCCGACTTGATCACCGAGTTGATGATGCCGCCGCCGCCACGTCCAAATTCTGCCGGCGCGACGCTCGTCTGCACCCGGAACTCCTGGATCGCCTCCGCTGACGGGAAAACATTGATCGTGTTTACTAGCGATTCGTTGTTATCCACGCCGTCGAGCAGAAAGTTGTTGGCCTGTGTGCGTTGCCCGTTCACCGACAGGGCTGCACCGCCGGTGTTCCCGCCACGATAGGTCTCGGCGTTGTTGCCCACACCACTCGCGAAACCATCCGGCACGCCCGTTGTGACCCCAGGGGTCAAGCGGGCAAGCTCGAGAACGTTACGGCCGTTCAAAGGAAGCTCTACGGCTTCGCGGCCCTGAATGACCTCGCCTACGGCCGAAGAAGTCGTTTCAACCTGAGGCACGTCGGTCGTTACCGTCACGGTTTCCGTCACGGCTCCGGCTTCTAGCGCAACATTTAACGGGGCCGTCTGGGCGACCTCGAGAGTTATTTCCTGTCTCGTGGTCTTGAAATTCGGTGCCGTCACCTCTACTGTGTAGCGGCCCGGCTGGAGCGTGAGCACGCTGAATGTGCCGTCCTGTCCACTCGTAACCGTTACCTCACGGCCCGTACCCGCTGATGTAACTTTGATCGTGGCCCCTGAAACTACTGCCCCGGTCGCATCGGTGACCGTACCTTGGATCCTAGCCGTTTCCGTTTGGGCCGATGCGAACACAACGAGACACAGCAAGGAAAGGGCAGCGAACAATAACTGCCTGAACGTTTTTCGTTTCGTAACTCTCATAAGTCTGATCACCTCTGGCGATTGATCAAGGAAAAGATCCTTGCCCCGCATCGGCGGCAGTGAGGGCCGCTGGCTTTTTGATTTCTTCTCGAACCCCTGCGATATGTTTGTTCGGAAAACAAACAAAGTATTATTACTTTTGGCTGATTCTGTCAAGCATTTTCCTTAATTCGTCCGAAACTTAGTTCGCGGATGCGAATTTTCGGGCCAGAACGAGGCTTATCGAGCCCAAAATGCTGGGGTTGTCGCCCAAAGATGACGGTATTATGTCCGCCACCTTAACTTCCTGGCGGATGCTTCGTTGTCCGGCGGCCTGGATCTCGTCGCTGATGAGGTCCCAAGCCTTGGTGATGCTGCCGCTGATGACGATCGCTTGGGGGCTGAAGCCGATCAGGAGGTTCGATATGCCGATGCCGAGGTATTTGGCGTTTTCCTTCAGCATTTTGACGGCCCGTTCCTCGCCGTTTTGTGCGAGGCCGATCAGGTTGTCGATGGTCATGTGCGAGGCGGGCGGCACCCCGTTCGAGTGCTCATAACGGTAGAGCAGTGCCTTTTCGGAGGCGTGTGCTTCCCAGCAATCGTGGCGGCCGCATGAGCATGCCACGGGGGCGTCGTCCTCGACGAACATATGGCCGAACTCCCCTGCGGCCCCGTTCTCGCCGCGGTAGACCTGGCCGTCGATGATGATCCCCGTGCCGATCCCCTCCGCGACGAAGACCATAATGAAGTTGCGCGTCCGTTTTATCTCGTCGTTCCCGAACCAAAGTTCCGCCAGCGCGATCGCGTTCGCGTCGTTCTCGATCACGACATCGAGGCCGGTTTCGTTCTTTATCCGCCGGCCGATATCCCAGTGCGACCATTGAAAATACGGGATATAAAGCACCTCGCCCGTCGCGGGGTCCGCGATGCCGGGGATGCTCATCCCGACCTGGAGCTTCGCTTCCGGGAACAGATCGGCGAGCCGCTTCACCTTCGCGAGGATCTGCTTGTCCATGTAATGGATGTCCGATGATGTCGGGAATTCCTCACTGTGCAGGATGTTCCCCGCGAGGTCCGCCAGCACCACGGTGGTCACGCTCGGCGTAACATCGACACCGATCGCGACCGGCGTACCGGTGCGGAGCTTAAGAAGCGTGGGCTTTCGGCCGCCCGTCGAATCGCCCGTGCCGATCTCCTCGATCAGCCCCTCGAGCTGCAGGTCGTCCACGATCGCCGAGACGGTCGACCGCTGCAAAGAGGTTTCGCGGGCGATCTCGGCCCGCGAAATGGGGGCCCGGGCCCGTACGTAATTCAGCACTATCTGCTTGTTGATATCCCGGATGGTGCTGTGCCGGGCTATCTGTTTTTCCACTTTGTGCAGATAGATCTTCTTCATGGATTTAGTTTGTTTGGGAAACGAACAAACTCATCATATACATTTCTGAGACAAATTCAAGCAAATTCTTACCGATCTTTGTTGTGCGGCTTAGCCAGAACGGCGAACCTGAGACGGATCAGGCCAAAAGTGAGACGAGTTGGGACGCGAATGAGACGCGCGAGACCCAAAAGTGAGACCGCAAGACCGACAAATGAGACGCGCACGACAAAGGTGAAACGGCCCGTTTCGCGCCATCAAAAAAAACACAGAATCGCAGACCTGACACCGATTTCCTGTTCCGTAGGGGCAAAATGTTTGTAGAACGAGCGGCACCGAGAGATCCCTGAGCTCCGTAGGAGCGGCACCGGTTTCGCATAGCCACGCCCTTCAGGGCGTGGCTGCGTGCCCGCGAGAATTTTTAAGGGCGTTGAAACGCCCTGGTGGGATGGGTCAGAACGAAGACCACGCCGTGAACGGCGTGGCTATGCTCGAACGAAGGCTATTTATGATCTGGGGGTGGAATGTCGGTGTTGTAGGTCTCGATCGCGACCTTCCAGGAACCGTCCTGCTGCTTCCTCCAGACGGTGAGGTATTTCCCGGGTTCGGTGACGATCGACCCGTCCTCGCCGCGAAGCGTCGCGGCATAGGTGCCCGCCGTGTACCCGAGATCACCCGCGGCAGACACATCGGCGATCTGCCCCTCCGATTTGTTCGCGAAATCCGGGATCCGAAGTATTGCCGCCCATTCGGCACGGATGCCCTCCTTCCCCGCTATACCGGGTTTAGCGGTCGGGTGCAGGATCGCATCCGCGGTGTAAAAGGAGACGATCTGGTCAAGGTCCTTCGCCGCGACGGCGGCCTGCAGCGATCGGTCCGCTTCCCTCAACGCTTGCAGCGCGGCGTCCCGACCTCTATCATCCGCCGCACAACCCGCGATCCCGACCGCCAGCAGCAACAACCCCAACCAAGCCTTTACGTTTTTCATTCGGCGATTATATATGCATTCGGAAAACTCTTGCCACGGAAAACTGGTGCCGGGCCGGCGTTTCTGGGATGCCGCATTCTCGCAGACCTAACAATGGTCTTCTTTATGTCGCCCCTACGGGGCTTACACCATAATTTTTCTTCCCCGTTCTACAAACATTCCGCCTCTCAGAGGCTGAAGCCCGCGAGAATTGCCGGAGACCACGCCGTGAACGGCGTGGCTATGCTCGAACAAGGGCACGCTGCTTAACGGTCGCCGTTCTGCAGATTAAACCTTTTGTTATGCGAGCCGTAATTAAACAAGCAGTGGGGGTTCTCTGCGCCTGCTGAGGGCGGGAGCCGTGGGATTTGGGTGGGCGGATGGGAGCGACGTGAAGTGATATGAGCGGAATGAAGCGGCGGGAATTTTTGAAGCAGGCGGCGGCGTGTGGGGCTGTGTTGGCTTGGGGTTCGGCGGGGGTGTGGGCGTCGGACGTTAGGTGGCGGGAGCGGCGGGAGATGTTTCCGGAGGGTGTTGCTTCGGGCGATCCCGGGCCGGACAGCGTTTTGCTGTGGACGCGGCGGCCGTTCGATAAGGGCGGGCGGCAGATGCTGACGGTGGAGGTCGCCGAGGACGAGCAGTTCAGTAAGGTCGTGGCTCGATCGACCGCACCGGTTTCGGCAGCGGCCGATTGGACGGCGCGTGTATTGGTCGGAGGGTTGAAGCCGGCGCGGGTGTATTGGTACCGGTTCACGGACGCGGAAGGCAACGGGAGTCGGATCGGGCGCACGATCACCGCGCCGAAGCAAAACGACCCGCGGCCGGTGAACTTCGCTTTTGTCAGCTGCCAGAGCGTCAACGAAGGGAAGCTCAACGCTTACCGCCGGATGATCTTCGAAGACGAGCGGGCGCGGGCCGCGGACCAGCTCGGCTTCGTGCTGCACCTCGGCGATTTCATATACGAGGTCGTTCAATATCCGGAGGAGGGGGCCACCCGATACGACCGGACGATCTACGAGGTTTGCCGGATCCCTGACGCCGGAAAGACGGGCAATCTTTACTGGCCGCGAACCGTTGAAGGCTATCGCGCCGTTTACAAGGGTTATCTCGACGACCCGGACCTGCAGGACGCGCGGGCGCGCTGGCCGTTCGTATGCATCTGGGACAACCACGAATTTTCGTGGCAGGGGCGGCAGAGCATCCTGCAGCAGGGCGGCCCGCCGCAGCCCGGGCAGAAGGTCAAGGTCGCCGCGAACCAGGCGTGGTTCGAATACATTCCGGCGCGCGTGAAGGCGCCGAGCGGCTCGCTCGAGGAATTCGGAAAAGTCGCGGTGGAGAACGTCAAGATCGATAGGTGGGACGCGAACGGGTTAGGGCTGGAGCCGAACAACCTGGCCGCGATCCGCAGCCTGATCGCTTACCGGGCGCTGCGCTACGGCAAGCATCTAGACCTGCTCATCACCGATCAGCGCAGCTTCGCCGGCGCGGACCCGTCAGACGCCGAAGAAGTTGGAAAGATCTACGACCCGTCATTCCGCGGCTATTTTTCGGAGGAAGCAATGATCGCGCTCGACATGGGGCGTACGGCCGACGGAGGGAAAGCGCCCGCCGAGCTGCATTTCCGCGAAGCGAAGATCGCGAATCCGAGCAAGGACAAGGAGCCGCGGACGATACTCGGTGCCGACCAGAAGAAATGGTTCAAGGACTCCTTACGCAAGTCGGAAGCGACGTGGAAGATCTGGGGCAATTCGCTCGGGGCCCTCGACAACCGCGTGGACCTGCAGAACCTGCCGGCCGGGATGACAAAGAATCCGTGGCCGCCCGACACGTACGGGATAGGCAGGACCGACGATTACGGGGCGGCCTACGCCGAGCGAAAGGAGATCTACGACCTCGTGCGCGACGCGGAGATCACCGGCTTCGCGATCGTCTCCGGCGACCGCCACGCCTTCTGGGCCGGGTACGCCGCAGCCGAGCTGCCGCCGCGGAAATTCGAACCGGTGGGATTGAGCTTCGTCGGCGGGTCGCTGATAAGTCCCGGTGCGATGGAAGCCCTGGAACACGGACTACGAAAAGAGCACCCGTTGCGCGCCCTTTTCCTCGCCGATCGCCCCGAAGGCGGTAAGCCGGAATGGACCTACAACATGCTGCTGAGGCACGGCGTCCGCTCGTGCATCGAATACGCGAAGAGCTTCGACCTCAAGAAAGCGCGGGAGCTTTCGAACCCGCAGCTTGCGCCGCACCTGGAGTTCGTCGACCTGGGCGGGCACGGCTACGCGACGGTGCGGCTCACGAGCGATGAAATGCGGACGGAGTTCGTTTGCATACCGCGCCCCGTCACTCGCAGCGCTGAACGCGACGGCGGGCCGCTGCGCTACCGTGTCGCGCACGTCGCTAAGCTCTGGAAACCGGGCGAGCGGCCGCACCTTGATGTTCAAGTTTTGGAGGGTAGCGTCGGACTGTCGATCTGACGGCGCCCAATGCTTTTGAAAGATTGTCAGGAAATCCAAAGACCTATTTGATCAACTACTTTCCATTCTCCGCCTGGTTCTTGGCGTTTGAGCAAAAGCACCTCTTCAAAGCTGCAAAGGGGACAGTGGGTGTATTCCCCTTGGACAATCGCGAGGGTCCGATCGGAGTTAAACAACAGTACTGACAACCTCAGTAATCCGGAGTAGCTCCCTTCGGACCGCATCTTCTTGTCAAGAATCTCTCCTTTCTCCCCGATCAACGCATCCATTTCGAAGACCCGTACGGCAAATGGGAGTTCATCAAACATTCCCGAAGTCAGTTGAGTGGGTCCCTCCGAGGAATTCCGGAATGTAGCGACCGCAACTTCGTCCAACGAGTCAAACTTGTCCACCCATTTTGAAATGCCATCCGAATTTGGCGGATTCAGGATCGCAAGCTGACGCGTCGAATCGTATTCGTGAAACCAGTGTTTGATTGCCGCACGGTAAACTCGCTCCGTTTCAAGCGAGGTGTCAGGTCTGTACTCGGGGAGCCTTTCGTTAAAGCAAGACGTCGAAAGAAACGTGACTATTAGTAAAGGAAATACAAGCCTATTCGAACGGGCAAGAGCTTTCATGCTCGCTCAGTATATCAGTGAAAAGTTCCTTAATATGAAAATCGAGCGTCGATTTGAAGGACAAGAAACAGATCTCGATGATCAAAATCTTTATGCTGGGCTGGTAAAATCGGCGCCAGGTCTGCGATTCTCCGATATTACTTGAGTGTCGCGGAATCGCAGACCTGGCAATATCTCCTCGGTGTCCGCCGGAACGTTAAGGCTTTGATGTATTTTTTGCAGCCTCCTCCGCCTTCTTCGCTTTGTCGGCGACGGTGTCGCGGAGGGTGAGGGTGGGGTATCTGCTGTTGATTTTTACGAAGAAGTCAGCGCACTTCATGGTGGCCAGAAAGTCGCCGGGCTCTACTCGCCAGGCGTCCTCGGGCAGCTTCAGGTTCTCGCTGACGTTCTTCGCGAAGTCCTGCACCTTCGCCCATTTCACTGCCTTCCGGTCGAAATTGTATTCGATGAAATAAAGCCTGCCCTGGTGGAAATCGAACGCGATGCCTTCGAGCCCCTCAAAATCTGACGGGTCCGCGGCGTGGCGCTTCATGACCAGGATGCTCGCCCCTTTGTAATGCTTTTCAAACTCGGCCCGCTCCATCCCGAGCCGCAGCTTGCGCATCGCCGGCAATTGGTCCTTCGTCATGGTGCACGGCTGCTGAGCGGGAACCACTGCCGCAAGTACGGCCGTTAGGGCGATAAGCAGGAATGTTTTCATAGCGTCACCGCGAATAATTGTAGTCCTTTCGGGCGTCGAAGTGGAGGGGCCTGGATTGACCGCTTTCGTGGTTCAGAAGATCTAAGAATTTAGAACCACGAAATAAGAAAATAAGAAACGTGCCCCGAGAGGAAGGGCGTTGAAACGCCCTGAAGGAATGGGCCGGAATGACGACCACGCCGTGAACGGCGTGGCTATGCTCAAACAAGGATCACCAGTGAACGGGGGGATATGCTCGAACAAGACACGCGTCGTTGAATTTGAGAGATGATCGGGATCGGCTTCGTGGATGACTCCGGTTTCTCCCTTGCGTTTCAAGACTACTGTGCGGAGGCGGCGTATTTTGCGAGGGCGGCGATGTCGGGGATGTTCACCTTTTTTCCGTTGATCTCGACGAGCCCGAGAGTTTGGAGGCGGATGAACGAGCGGGTGACGACTTCCCTGACGGTGCCGATCCGGGCGGCGAGTTGGTTGTGGGTGAGCGGCTGTTGGAATGTGGCACTTCCGTTCTTCACGCCTTTTGCGGTTGCCTGCTCCAGGAGCACGCGGGCGACGCGCTGGCCCACCTCGCGGAGGGAGAGCGTCTCGACGAGTTCGGCACATTTGCGAAGGCGGGTCGCGAGCAGCCTTGCCGCCGTAAGTGCCAACTGAGGGTGGCGGATGCACGCTTCGCGGATGTCGCTTTTACGAATGAAGAAGACCCGGGTGGGTTCCTCGGCCGCGACGGTTGACGGGTATGCACCCTCATCGAACACGGTCACTTCGGCGACGGTGGTCACGGCCCTTTCGATATGGATGACCTGCTCGCGGCCATCGGGCGACGAGCGGAACGCCCGCACCGATCCTTCCGCGATGACGAACAACCCGGACGACGGTTCGCCGGCGATGAAAAGTATCTCGTCCTTCGCGAGTTTCTTCTCCTTCGCCCGCGAAGCAAGATACGTCACCGCCTCGTCGTCGAGCCCCGCGAACAGGTCCGCTTTCTTGAAGATCTCCGCTCGTGCGTCCATTACCCGTAGATTTTACGACCGCTTACGCAGCAAGTCGATGAGGGCGTTGAGTTGTGACTCGGTTCTCACTTTGCACCGCCGGCAAATCGCGGCGGCAGATTGGTAAGTTCTTTATCTATGGCGGCGGCGAGATCGTCGAGCTCCGTGCCTGAAATGCTTCCCGTGTCGATGTAGACGGTTTGCTCTTCAACTCGGTTGTGGTCGGCGAGCATGACTTTTAGGTTTCGCACTATTTCGAGAGGTTCGGATAGAGCAGGCGTTGGGATGTCGCACGCGCTTCGTAGAAGCTTGATCGCGTCCGCCAACCTGTTCATGAAGAGGTTATGGTCTTCGCGGAGACGCGAGATCACATCCGCGGTTTTCGGCGACTTGGAGAGTGCCGGGAATAGATGCAGGTGCTCGGCACGGATGTGCATCGCGAGGCGTGCCCAGAAAAGGTCTACGCGTTCGAGGGCCGCGGCCGCGTTGCCCGACTCGAGGGCGGCGACCGCGTCCGCGTAAAGTGCATCGATCTCCCGGTGATCCGCTTCCAGCGCTCGCGCGAACATTCGAATGTGCTCCTAAGGGGTCGGCTGCTGAACGGCTGCGGATGCGGTGCCCGGCTTTCTGATGAAGACGAAGTAGTTCACCGCGAGGCACATCATCGAGAAGGCGGAGAGCAGGACGAAGCCGAGCGTGTAGCTCCCCATCGCGTCCTTGATCAGCCCGAGTTCCAGCGGCGGGAAGAACCCGCCGAGGCCGCCGAAGGCACCGACGAGACCGGTGACCGTGCCCGTCTCTTTCGCGAAGTATTGCGGGACGAGTTTGAATACCGCGCCGTTGCCGAGGCCCAGGGCCGCCGCGCATCCGAGTGCGCCGATCGTGAACGGCACCATCGAGGTCGAACTCAGGAACATCGAAAGCACGCCGATGGCGAGGAAGACCCCGACGAGGATCTTTTCTCCGCCGAATTTATCCGCCAGGATGCCGCCGATGGGGCGGGTAAGCGTGGCCAGCACGACGAACCCTGCGGTGCGTGCGCCTGCGTCCGTCGGTGAAAGGGCGAAGATCTCGCGCAGCAGCGTCGGCATGTATAGAGCGAGTGCTACGAAGCCGCCGAATGTCAGGAAGTAGAAGAGCGAAAGCACCCAGGCGATCTTCGAGGTTTTGAGCGGGGCGAGGCTTTCGCTCAAAGTTTTCGGACGGACGGCAGTTGGCGATTGCTTCGCAGTAAGGTAGAACACGACGCCCCAGATGAGTGCGACCGCGGCGAAGATGTAGAACACCGCCCGCCAATCTCCCAGCGAAGCGGCCAGCACCGGAGCACCGAACACGGCTATCGACTGCCCGATGTTGCCCATCCCGTAAACGCCGAGAGCGAAGCCTTGCTTCTCCGGCGGGAACCATCGCGATGTGAAACCCACGCCAACGGGGAAGGTCGTGCCCGCGATGCCGAGGAGAAGCCCGAACAACAGGAGCTGGTTGAAGCTCGTCGAGAATGCTATCCCGATCGCCGGTATCGCAGAGAAGACCAGCAGTGCAGACATCACCAACCGCCCGCCGAACTTATCCGCCGCCAGGCCCGCGAATATGCGCCCTACCGAACCCAGCAAAACCGGGATCGCGATCATCACGCTCTTCTGCGTCGCCGACAGATTGTACAATTCGGTGAATTTCGGGGCGAGGGCCGCGATCAGTCCCCAAACCGCAAAAGAAACCGCGAACGCGGTAGTCGACAGAAAAAGTGCTCTTGATGATCCGGAATTTGTTGACTCGTTGCTCATTCGGTCCCTCCGTAGGTCAAAGAAGAACGGTCAGCAACCTCCATTCCAAAGGATCGCCGACCGATCAAAATTCGCTAACTGGTGCTATTGAGGGGTTTACGGCACGGCCATCAGATCGTGCCATGGGGGACGCGTGCGAAGTTTCACGCGAGAAGGCGGGAAACTTCGCGAATCATTCGAGTACACTCAATCTGTTTCTTCTTCGCACTTGCGGCAATCGAGTTCTGCTCCGATGCGTTCGCGCCTTCCCTCTGCGTTGAGCACCCATTCCCTATTGCGAAGCGGCGGGTCGTGCCGTACGTGCTGACGGTGCCCGCATTCAAGCACCGCACGCCAATGCGATTCGTCATCGAGCTCGAAGTCAGTTATTTTCTGTTTCACCGTTTCCTTACATAGCCGGTGCTTGTGCGGCGGGCGGATGCCGGCTTCCACCAGAGATAGATCGTCAGCCCGATCGCCCAGCATACCAGCGACGAGATCAGCAGCGGCCATAGATGGCTGTATTCACCTGCCAGCGAGGCTTCGATCGCCGCTGACAAGATCCAAAGCTGCGCGACATTGATCATCGCGAACAGCACCAGTCGAGCCTGCCATACTGCCTCGCGACCTCGCTCCGCCGGGCGGTGCCCACCGGAGAACAACTCCGGGCGGTCCGGCCCGAAGGCTTCGGCGGCATGTTGCCGGGCGTAACCATCAGCCCGTTCGTTAAACGGCTCCATCGCTGTGCCCTCCTCTAACGATCCCCGTCGCCCAAACCTGTGTGCCTCGCTGTTCTATGAGGACCATGTCCAGCGGCCGCGGCGGCGGACCGTATAATACGTTACCCGTTCTTACATCGAACCCGCCTTCATGGCAGGGACACTCGAGCCGGTCGTCGTCTTTCGAGTAATAGACCGGGCATGTCAGGTGGGTGCACTTCTGCCCGTAGGCGTGATAATTCCCTTCGCGGTCGCGGATCAATATGGCGGTGTCATTCTCGTCCGGGTAATGGAAGTTGAGAGCCTGCCCGGGCTGCAGCGTGTCTGCCCCGTCGATCATCGCCGCCGCGAACTGCTCGTGCTGCGACCGATCATAAGCCGCCTTCGCCGCGACACCCGCCGTGCTCGCGAGCAACGCCCCCGACGTGATGAACAGGAAGTTACAGAACTCCCGCCGCGTCACCTGCCCCTCGTCGTCCCGATCGTAAGGGAATTCTTCCTGATAGGGCGCAGTAGCCCGCCTCACGTCCCTCTCGTCGGAAAGCACTTTATCGATCGTGTCGGTCAGCTTTGAATCCATCGCTCGTGTTGTCTTTTTTGGTTTTTGGTTTTTTGTTTTTGGTATTTCGAATCAGGTAGTTTACTTCGCGATCAAACGCAAGAGATAAAACCCAAAGAACCAAAGACCAAAAACAAAAAACTGCTCTTAAAACTCGTTGCTCTTGTCCGATCCTTCCACCTGCGTGTCGATCCACGATTCCGCCGAGTAACCGTCTGCTCCTTCCGGGATGACATGCCCTTCGAACACGCCGCAGCCGTCGACGTTCACCTCGTCCGCATCGGTCGGCAACATCAGGTACACCTTCGTTTCGACGCGCTGGTTGCCGAAGACGTGTGCGTTGACCGGCTTTGTTCGCCGCAGGGGGACGATCTGCTCGTAGGTGCCGAACGAAATCGCCCCGGTCGGGCAAACGCTCGCGCACATCGGCTTTAGGCCCTCGCTAGTGCGGTCGTAGCACATATCGCACTTCATCTGCAGATGCATCTGCGAGTTGTACTTCGGCACGCCGAACGGGCACGCGTTCACGCAGTTGCGGCAGTCAAGGCAGCGAGGCTTCAGCGCCGACATCACCACGCCGTCCTCGTTTCGCTTGATCGCGTCCGCCGGGCAAACGAGAGCGCACGTCGGCTCGTCGCAGTGCATGCACACGGTCGGCATCGTCGCGGTCGTTTCGGCCCGGTCGATGTAATCGACAAATATCATCGAGTACCCCTTGTGCGTCGAGCACTCCCGGCACGCCGCCACGCACGACCTGCAACCTATGCATCGCTGGGGGTCGATGAACATTGTTTCTTTCATGATCTTCCCTCGTTCTTACTGCCTTGATGTTTTCGCCCGCACGACCTCGACCGAACATGGTGCATGCTGAACGACTGCGGCCGACACGCTTCCCATAAATGCGCGTTTCCACCCGCTGGTGCCGCGCGACCCGACCATCACGAGGTCGGCATCGAACCTTTCCGCTTCCTCCACGATCACCTGCTGCGGCGACTGTTTGTAACCGGCCGTGATGACCTCGGTCACTATGCTTAGGTCATCGTCCGATGTGCCGCGGATCCTTTCGGCCATTGCTTCCAGTAATTCATGGCCTTGGGACACCGCCCCTTCGTGTTCCCGGCGTGACGCCTCGGCCCCGACGCCCATCAGATCGGGCAACGGCGGTACGGCCGATTCGACCACGTGGATGATCTTCAATTCGGTGCCGGGCCGGCGTGGCCGTCCAGCTATCACCTCGATCGCTTGCCGACTGTCCTCTGAACTATCGACCGCTAACAATATTTTCATTTATGTTTCTCCGATCGTTCATTTTCGAAAATCAGGGCCCTTCTGCGCTTCGCTCAAACTTGTCCCCTTGCGTGATTTGCCCAGGATCGGCAGCTCGCGTGCGTGGATCTTCTCTATCCGCGCGGCGCAAGCCTTGTACTCGGGGATCTTCGATGTCGGGTCGAGCTTCGGGTTGGTGAGCTGGTTCGCGGCAAGTTGCTCGCCCCAGTGGTAGGGGATGAAGATCGTGTCCGGGCGGATGGTCTTCACCACCAGCGCCGGGAACACCCCCTCGCCTCTTCGGGAAACCACCTTGACGCGCTCCCCGTCGTTCACCTTAAGCTGCATCGCGGTTTCGGGGTGTATCTCTACGTACGGTTCCGGGCACTGGTCGACGAGGAACTTGACCCGCCGCGTCTGGTTCCCCGAGAGATATTGATAGACGACCCGCCCGGTCGTAAGCCTCAGCGGATATTCATCGTCCGGCACTTCAGCGGGGCCCTTGTATTCGATCGGGTGGA
Source organism: Acidobacteriota bacterium (assembly GCA_023415725.1). Lineage (GTDB taxonomy): Bacteria > Acidobacteriota > Blastocatellia > Pyrinomonadales > Pyrinomonadaceae > OLB17. The sequence goes on along the minus strand of JAEZJR010000343.1, from coordinate 3,416 downwards.
ACTTCGCCTTGCCGTCCGGATGGTAGAACCGTTTGTCTTCGAACATCCGCGGCGTCCCCTTGCTCTCTTCCGTCGGGCACGGCCACATCACGCCGTTCTGCCGCTCGATCTTTTCGTATGTGATCCCGTAGTAATCCGCGTTCCCGCCGCGCGATGCGACGCGGAGTTCGTCGAATATCTCGCGTGGATTATTGAAGTTGAAATACTTCCCGCGGCCCAGCCGCTTCGCTATCTCCTGCAGTATCCACCAATCGGGCTTCGCTTCTCCCGGCGGATCGATCGCCTTGTTGATCTTCACCACGCGTGCCTCGCTGTTCGCGGTGACGCCTTCATCCTCAGCCCACGTGGTCCCTGGAAGCACGATGTCCGCGTATCGCGACGCCTCACTCATGAAGAAATCGATGTTCACGTTGAACTCGAGCCCTTCGAGCGATTCGCGGATCCTGTTCGTGTCCGGCAGCGAGACCATCCCGTTGTTGCAGAGCGAGATGAAGCCTTTGATCGTCCCCTCGCGCATCAGGTCGAACATCTCCACGACGGAAACACCCGCCTGCGGAAGTTCCTCTTCCGGCAAACCCCAGATCTCGCAGACGTGCTTGCGGTGCTCGGGGTTCAGCATCGAACGCTGCCCCGGCAGCTGGTCCGCCTTCTGACCGTGTTCGCGTCCGCCCTGGCCGTTGCCCTGTCCGGTGATCGTTCCGTAGCCGCGGCCGGGCGAGCCGATCTTGCCCGTCGCGAGCACGATATTGATGTAAGAGAGAACGTTATCGACGCCGTTAGTGTGGTGCTCTATGCCGCGGGCGTGCATGATCATACCGGTTCGGGCTCGTCCGTAGAGCAACCCCGCCGCCTCGATCTTCGCTGCAGGCACGCCCGAGATCTCGCCGGCCACATCCGGCGTGTACTTCATCACCGCCTCGCGCGTTTCCTCCCAGCCGTTCGTGTGGTTGGCGATGAACTCCTCGTCGATCAACCCCTCGCGGATGATGACGTTCAGCATCCCGCTCGCGACGGCGACGTCCGTCCCGGGCCTCAACTGAATGTGAAGGTCGCCCTGACGCGCGGTCGGCGTAGCGCGCGGATCGATCACGATCCAACGACCGCCGTTGTCGCGCTGCTGCCAGAGGTATTTATTCAGCACCGGGAACGTCTCTGCACAGTTGGCCCCCGCGAGGACCAGCACTTCGGCGAGAGGAATATCCGCCCAAGGGTTGGCCGCGCGGTCCACGCCGAACGCCTTATTGTTCCCCGCTGCCGCGCTCACCATGCAAAGCCGGCCGTTGTAATCGATGTACCTCGTCCCCAGTCCCGCACGCGCGAACTTCCCCGCAACGTACGTCTTTTCAGTCGTCAGCGAAGACCCCGAATAGACCCCGATCGCGTCCTTCCCGTACTTCTCCTGGATCTCTTTGAAGCGCGTAGCGATCAGGTCCAGAGCTTCGTTCCACGAGATCGGTTCGAACGCTCCGTTTCGTTTGATCAGCGGCGTGGTGAGCCGGTCCGGATGGTGCGTCTGCAGGTAAGCGGTCACCCCCTTCGGGCAAAGTCGCCCCTCGTTCACCGGGAAATCGTATCGCGGTTCGAACCCTACGACCTTGTCATCCTGCACGAGCAGGTTCATCCCGCACTGCACGGCACAGTAAGGGCAGTGAGTCGGTACGATCTTGTCTATCGTGCGGTCGGATAACCACCCGTCGATCGGGGCGTCATGCAGATGCGGCCCGTATTTCTCGATTATTTTGTCTACGTTTTGGACCTTGCTCATTTTGTAAATAGAAACTTCGCGCGTGCTATGGGTTAGGGATCAGATCACTGTCGCAATCCGCGAACCCTCGCCGCAAGGTAGGGCGCGAAGACCATATAAACGATCCCGAACCCCATCAACCCGCCGCGCGAAACGTCGTAATCCTCAAGCATCCGCTCCCGCGTGTAACCGAATGCGAAATATCCGATCCCGAACTCGAAAGCGAGCGTCAGCGCCGCCCACATCCCGCCGACCGCGAACAGGGTCGGCGTTGACGGTGCAGCGATCCACCGGATCAAAAGATACGCGACCGCGAAGATCAACAGCATCCCCGTGAAGAACGCGATCCGCCTGGCGGTGAAGTCCCCGATCGCCGGAGCTAAAAAGATCTGCCGCAGTGATCCGTGTACGCTCTCCGCGAGCATGATAACGAGCCAGACCGCGAGCCCGCGTGCGAGATACATCTAACTTCCCCGGACGCCCGTCTCCTCAGCTTCACTTGCCGGGGAGCGCGTGCCGTGGAAAACGCGTTCGCTCTTGTCCGCGATCCCCGCGTACGCGAGCCCGCGCATGATGCGTTTGCACCGCGGGCAATAATCCTGGAGCGTGTGGCCGTTCTCCATCCGGTAATCGAACCCGAGATCGTCCACCACTTTCTTCAGGTCGTCGATCCACAGCTTGCCCATGAACATCGTCCCGCAACGCGGGCAGACGGCCTGCTCCATCTCGCGCGACCGCTTCTGGTAAAGCTCGACCCCGATCGACGCCGGCCGCTGTACGATGTGGAACAGTTTCCCGAACGGCAGATAGAACAGCGTCATGATCACGATCGCCTGGTGCGAGAGCGATATGAACGAATACATATACCCGCCGAACCAGAGGCTCGACGCCGTGAGCATCAGCCCGGAAACCGATATCGCGATAAGCAGAAGATGCGGCGTGAAATCCAGCAGGAACGATTGATAAGCGATCGCCCCGCGGTCCTTCAGCCGCCTGTGGATCGCGATGGCACACCCCGCGATCACCATCAGAGCCGTGAAATCCAGGGCGTGAAATTGTATCCACGCGAGGATGCTCCTCCCGTCCATCGCCGCCGTAGGGAAGCCGAACAGATAGGCCCGGTACATGCGGTCGCCTTCGAGTTTGAAGTGCACCCAGCCCCACGAGAGCGGAAATGTTATCAGCGCGGAAAGGATACACCCCCACATGATCAGCAGGTGCATCAGCCAACGCTGCTTGCCGCGCTTGAAGATGAAGCGCTGCTCGAGCATGTTGGTCGCGACCGTACCTGCGGCCGCTCCGACGTTCGAAGCGAGTTTCTTGCGTTTGAAGAAAAGGTCGAGCCCGCGCCAGAAATAAGCGCGGGTAGCGGGGCGCTGCAGCCAGATCGCGTATCGGAAAGCGATCGCCCCCAGGGCCACGATGCTCGCCACCGTGTAGCCGAAAAGCGCGGGATCAAAATGCTCAAGATTGCGCGAGCCGACGATGACAAGAACCGTCAGGATCGCCGAGGCGCCGAGCCCTATCAGGGTCGGGTTGCGATAGTTGACCTCTCCCGTTGCGTGACCGATGTTCGCAGCCATAGGTATGCAAAGTTCAAGCTTGACAGTGATGGGGGTCTGTCAATTCTATTGGACCGCGCGGGAGTGCGTCCGTAAGCCGTTGTACAGAC
>JAEZJR010000332.1 GCA_023415725.1 Acidobacteriota bacterium | reverse complement strand
CCTTTAACCGTTTCCGATTCGATGAGCAAAGGGAAGGTAATGTCGATCCTCGCCGCCGCGGCATCGTTGGTGCTGCTGTTGGCGGCGGGGGTCGACGCACAAAATGCAAAGCAAACTCCGGTTCGTGTGATGTCGTTCAACATCCGCTACGACGAGCCGCGCGACGGCGTGAACGCCTGGGCGAACCGGAAGCAGAAGGTCGCCGACGTGATCCGGTTCCACAAAGCGGACCTCGTCGGCGTGCAGGAAGCGCTGATCACGCAGCTTCGCGATCTTGAAAAATTATTGCCCGGTATGGCCTGGTGCGGCGTCGGGCGCTCGGACGGTAAAGCGTCGGGCGAATATTCGGCGATCATTTACCGGAGGTCGCGTTTCCGCGTAGCAGAGTGCAACACATTCTGGCTCTCCGAAACGCCGGACAAGCCGGGCAGCAAAGGCTGGGACGCCGCACTGCCGCGGATCGTAACATGGGCACGTTTTCGCGACCTGACGACCAGGAAGACGTTCGTCCACTTCAACACGCACTTCGACCACATGGGCGGACGGGCACGCGAGCATAGCGCGGCCTTGATCCTGAAAAAAGCGGCGGAGATCGCGCCGAAAGAACCGTTCCTTCTGACCGGCGATCTCAACGTCACCGAGGACACCGCCGCTTACAAAACGCTTGCAAAAGGGACGGAAGCGTTAAAGATCTTCGACGCGCGTTACGCAAGCACTAATGGGCATTTCGGCGGCGACTCTACCTGGAACGGTTTCAAGGAACTCGTGCCCGGGCGCAAGATCGATTTCATTTTCGTCCGAGACGGGATTAGAGTGCTCGAACACGGCGTCCTGTCCGACCGTTGGAACGAACTCTGGGCGTCGGACCATCTGCCGGTGATAGCTGAGGTCGTCCCTTAGCCGGAAAGATCTTGAAAAATGCGAAATTCTCTCAATCGATCCCTGACACTGCTCTTCGCCCTCTCGGTCTTCGTATCGATCGCCGCGGCCCAGCGTTCCGGCCCCGCGGCCGAACGGCGGATCAACCAATTGATCGCTCGGATGACGCTCGCGGAAAAGCTCGGGCAATTGCAGCAACTCGACGGCGAGGCGGACGGGAAGTTCCGGCCCGAGCATCTCGAGATGGCGCGGAAAGGCTTACTCGGCTCCACTCTGAACGTCCGCGGCGTGCGGATGACGAACGAGCTTCAGCGGGCCGCTCTTGAGTCGCGCTTGAAGATCCCGATCCTGCTCGGGTTCGACGTCATCCACGGCTACCGCACCATCTTCCCGGTGCCCTTGGGGGAAGCCGCGTCGTTCGATCTCGATATGATGGAACGCACGGCTGCAATAGCTGCGGCCGAGGCACGCGCGGCAGGGGTACATTGGACGTTCGCCCCGATGGTGGACATCGCACGCGACCCGCGTTGGGGCCGCATCATCGAAGGCGCAGGCGAAGACACATTTTACGGCTCTCTGGTTGCGCAAGCGCGCGTCCGCGGATTCCAGGGCACGGATTACAGCGCGAACAACCGCGTGCTCGCGACCGCAAAGCACTGGGTAGGCTACGGTGCCGCACAGGCCGGCCGCGATTACAGCACGACCGATCTTTCCGAACGCGCTCTGCGCGAGATCTACTTCCCGCCGTTCCAAGCTGCACTCGACGCGGGCGTCGATTCGTTCATGACATCGTTCAACGATCTCGACGGCGTCCCCGCGACCGCGAACCCGTTCGTGTTGAAGAAGGTCCTCCGAGACGAATGGAAGTTTGACGGCCTGGTTGTGAGCGACTACACCGCCGTGATGGAATTGATGTTCCACGGCCTTGCGAAAGACGAAGCCGACGCGGCTCGCCTCGCCCTGAACGCCGGGACCGACATGGAGATGGTCTCGCGCTTCTACAACAAGCACGGCGAGCAGCTCGTTCGCGAAAAGAAACTCTCGATGCCGGTCATCGACGAAGCGGTCCGACGCGTCCTCCGCATCAAGTTCCGCCTCGGCTTGTTCGATAAGCCCTTCGCCGACGAACAGCTCGAACAGCGCGAGGTGTTCAAGCCGGCAAACCGCGAGGTAGCGGAACTTGCCGCCGAAAAGTCGTTCGTGCTGCTCAAGAACGAACGCGAAACGCTCCCCGTCCGCAAGAACATCGAAGAGATCACCGTGATCGGTTCTCTGGCCGACAACAAGGCCGAGATGAACAGTAACTGGGCCGGCGACGGGCGTCCGACCGACCCGATCACCGTCGTCGAAGCGCTCAGGCAAAAATACCCGCGAACGAAGATCCGCTACGAGCAGGGCTGCGACCCCGCGTGCGAAACCACCGCCGGTTTCGAACGGGCCGTTGATGCAGCGAAGGATTCGGATTTCACCGTTCTCGTCCTCGGCGAATCGCAGGCGATGAGCGGCGAGGCCGCCTCGCGTTCCAACATCGACCTGCCCGGCCGCCAGCTCGATCTCGTCAAGGCCGTCCACGCGACCGGTAAGCCTTACGCCGTCGTGCTGATCACCGGCCGCCCGCTCACCATCAACTGGCTCGCGGAGAATTCCCCCGCGATCCTGCTCGCTTGGTTCCCCGGAACGATGGCGGGCCCGGCGATCGTCGACACGCTTTTCGGAGATTCGAACCCGGGCGGGAAGCTCCCGATCACGTTCCCGCGCTCCGTCGGGCAGATCCCGATCTTCTACAACCAGAAACGCACCGGCCGCCCGTTCGACGCGAACAACAAATACACGTCGAAGTACCTCGACATCCCAAACACGCCGCTCTATCCATTCGGCTACGGCCTAAGCTACACGCAGTTCCGCCTCTCCGACCTGCAGATCGACAAGACCCAGATCCTGCCGAACGGCTCCGTTAAGGTCTCCGCCCAACTCGAGAACACCGGACGCCGCGCGGGCGACGAGGTCGTGCAGCTATACATCTCGGATGTCGTCGCGAGCGTCACCCGCCCGGTAAAAGAGCTTCGCGGATTCAAACGCATCACGCTCGCACCGGGTGCAAAGCAACGCGTCGAGTTCACGCTCGGCCCGAAGGAACTTCAGTTCCTCGATCGCAATTTAAAGCCGGTCGTGGAACCGGGCGAGTTCGTCGTATACGTCGGGACCAGCAGCGACTCCGGTCTGCAGACCACATTCGAGGTGGTCGAACGAATTTCAAATCGCCCCGCCGCGACGAGCGAGAACGTTCCTCTCGATCCGCCGCCCGCCGCGCCCGTCCCGACGGCAGCCATCAGCCCCGCGGACGATCGATTCCTCGAAGACCTGCAGCGACGCACCTTTCAATTCTTCTGGGATCATTCCGACCCGGAGACGGGCCTCACGCTCGACAGAGCGCGAACGGACGGAACGCCGCCGCGGCCAGGCGAAAATCACTATAACGTGGCGAGCATCGCCGCGACAGGTTTCGCCTTAAGCGGCTACTGCATCGCGGCGGACCGCGGTTGGGTCACACGGGACCAGGCGAAAACGCGAGCGAGAAACACGCTCGCGTTTTTAGCGAACCGGTACGAGCACAAGAACGGCTGGTTCTACCACTTCATCGATCAGAAGACCGGTGCCCGCCGTTGGAACAGCGAGCTATCGTCCATCGATTCGGCGCTGCTGCTCGCCGGCGTGCTCACCGTGAAGCAGTGCTTCTCCGACGACGCTCAGTTGGTATCGCTCGCCGACAAGATCTACGACCGCGTCGATTTCCAATGGATGCTGAACGGCGACCCTTACCTGTTCTCGCACGGCTGGCGTCCCGAATCCGGTTGGATCGCGAACCGCTGGCACGATTACAGCGAGCAGATGATCCTGTACATACTCGGCATCGGCTCGCGAACCAAAGCGATCCCCTCGCGCGCCTGGTACGCGTGGGAGAGGACCTGGTACGAATACGGCCCGTACCGTTACCTCGCCGCCGTTTCGCCTCTCTTTATCCATCAGTTCTCGCACGCGTGGGTGGACTTCCGGAACCGCCGCGAACGCCGGCCGCCGTATGTTGACTATTTCGATAATTCGGTCAAAGCGACCCGCGCCCAGCGCGATTTCTTCATCAACGTGCTGAGCAAAGAGTTCCCGAAATACGGACCGGACATTTGGGGCCTCACCGCGTCCGACTACAAGGGCGGCTACACCGCTTGGGGGGCTCCCCCGCGCCACCCGGATACCGATGGCTCCGTCGTCCCCTGCGCTCCGGCAGGCTCGCTGATGTTCACCCCCGACATCTCGCTCGCCGCGCTCAAAACGATGAAGGATCAGTACGGCGAAAAGATCTACGGGAAGTACGGCTTCGCCGACGCGTTCAACCCGCACGACGGATGGGTCGATCGAGACGTGATCGGGATCGACCTGGGGATCACCCTGCTCAGCGCCGAGAACCTGCGCAGCGGGAAGGTCTGGTACTGGTTCATGCAGAACGATGAGGTCCGCCTCGCGATGCGCCGCGCCGATCTCTACTAGGTCAGGTTTGAGATTCGGCTGGCTAGTCGAGAGGGTTCAGATCGGCGATGTTTTTGACCCGAAATTGCAGTAGCGCCGTCGTCGCCGTCACATCGCCTTTGTGGCGTTCGGCGCCATTGTCGCTTTTGAAAAAAAAGCGCGTCTCAAGTCTCACCAAATAGCTTGGTGAGACTTGAAATGGGACACGAATGAGACGCGAATGAGACGCGAATGAGACCGGTTGAGACGTGCGCCGGATGTGCCGGATATGGGCTGTATGTGTTAGATTTTTGTTGTCCTTTTTCTGACATCAACCGATAAATTATGCCGCTGCTCGAGATGAGGAACATCGTCAAGGAATTCCCCGGCGTCCGCGCGCTCGACGGCGTCAGCTTCACCCTCGAGGCCGGCGAGTTCCATTCTCTCGTCGGGGAGAACGGTGCCGGTAAGTCCACTCTGATGAAGGTTTTATCGGGCGTCTACCCCCACGGCACATACGAGGGAGACATCCTGATCGACGATCGGGTCCGGAACTTTAAGGGCATCCGCGACTCCGAAAACGCCGGGGTTGCGATCATCTTCCAGGAACTCTCCCTCGTCAAGGAACTCACCGTCGGCGAGAACATTTTCCTCGGAAAGGAGCCCTCGCGCCTCGGCGTGATCAATTGGTCGGAGCTCTACCATCGCACCTCTAAACTGCTGCAGGAATTGAACTTGGACATCGATCCGCGCGTGCCTGTCGGCAACCTCGGGATCGGCCAGCAGCAGCTCGTCGAGATCGCGAAGGCGCTTTCCAAGGAAGCGAAGATCCTCGTCCTCGACGAGCCGACCGCCGCGCTTACCGAATCCGAGGTCGAAACGCTATTCAGCATCCTTCGCGACCTGAAGTCCCGCGGCGTAGGGATGGTCTACATCTCTCACAAACTCAACGAGGTCTTCGAGATGAGCGACCGGATCACCGTGCTCCGCGACGGCCGGACGGTCGGCACGCACCCAGCCGCCGAATTAACGAAAGAACGCGTTATCGAATTGATGGTCGGCCGCGAGGTCGGGAACATCTTCCCCGAACCGGACCACGAGCTCGGCGAAACGGTGCTGGAGGTTAAAGACCTTACCGCCTACTCGCTCGATGTAGCCAACAAGCGCCTCGTCGATAGTGTTACCTTCTCGGTCCGGAAAGGGGAAGTGCTTGGAATAGCAGGACTTATGGGGGCAGGCCGCACCGAACTGCTGATGTCCGTCTTCGGTGCCTGGCCCGGAAAATATTCGCGAAAAGTGATCGTCGATGGCCGCGAAGTCCCGATCGATACGCCTTCCGATGCGATCCGCTCCGGGCTCGGCTTCGTCACGGAAGACCGCAAGCGCTTCGGCCTGATCCTCGAACAGACGATCCTCGACAACATGACCCTCGCGGGGCTCAAACGCATCTCCGGGGCGTTTTTGACCGACCGGACAAAGGAAACCATCGCAGCGAACGGCCCGATGAAGTCCCTGCGCGTGAAGGCGAATTCGCCTCTGACCGTGGCGGGAACGCTCTCCGGGGGCAATCAGCAAAAGGTCGTGCTGGGGAAATGGCTGCTGACCAATCCGAAGGTGCTTTTTCTCGACGAGCCCACCCGCGGGATCGACGTCGGGGCGAAGCAGGAAATTTACGCGGAGATCAATAAATTGGCCGAAACCGGCCTCGCGATCGTGCTGGTGTCGTCGGAGCTCCCCGAGGTCCTCGGCCTCTCGGACCGCGTCCTCGTCCTGCATGAGGGCCGCGTCACCGGCGAATTCACACGCCGCGAAGCGACACCCGAAAAAGTAATGGCCGCCGCCACCGGGTACCACTGAAACCATGAGCGAAACGACGAAAGAGAATAAGATCTCGACATCCGCACTCCGGGCCTACGTTATGCTCGGCGTACTCGCGTTGATATGGGGCTATTTCCACTGGGCGACCGGCTCGATCTTCCTCACGCCGACCAACCTCTCCAACCTCTCGACGCAGATGTCCGTGACCGGGATCCTCGC
>JAEZJR010000306.1 GCA_023415725.1 Acidobacteriota bacterium | reverse complement strand
CTTCTCGTAAGCCCAAAATGTCATCAACCGTCATCGATAAAGAGAACCGCCGGATCCAACGGTACGCACTCGCTCTGCCCGCCCGCGTCGAGGTCAAGGTGGACAATAATTTCTCGTGGAGCGACATCACCCGCCTCGAAGATGTCTCCGCTTTCGGGTGCGGGATGAACCTGAAACGGCCCGTGAAACGCGGGCGTCTCGTTCAGATAAGCGTCCCGATGCCGCGGCAGCTTCGGTGCTACGATTACCTGGAGCCGCAATACAAGATCTGGGGGCTGGTCCGAAGATGCGTCTCGATCGGGAGTGCCCCGAACGATGAGGCTTACGCCGTCGGGCTGGCCTTTATCGGCAAGAATCCGCCGCAAACCTATCTTGAAGATCCGTCAAAGCTGTACGACCTCTCCGAAAGGGAGGACGGCGGGCTCTGGCTGCTTCGCGAAGCAGACCCCAACCCGGACGAGAGCGATCTGCCCGCGTATCTCCGCCGGCACACGCGGTTCTCGATCCCGGAAACCCTGCTCGTCGAAATGCTCGACGAGAACGGCGACGTGGTGGCCAGCGAGGTCACCGTGACGGAGAACATCAGCGTCGGCGGGGCCGCCGTTTTCACGTCGTTCGACGTTACGGACGGTGCGTTCCTGCGGGTAAAGAGCGAACGCTACGATATGAGCATCATCTCGATCGTGCGGGGCCGACATGTAGGTTCCGACGGGATCGTCCGCCTGCATCTTGAGTTCATCGATCACCTCTACCCGCTCGAGGGGATCTCAGCCTGAACGGTCGTCCACCCGATCGTGCGTAAAGCAAAGTCAGACCGCATCGTCTCCCGGAGGAAGTAATGTCAACGAGTACCGAGTTACTGAAGTTCAAAGCAGAGATTTCGACTATGTCCATTCACGCAGTTGTAAAAGGCAAGGACACCGACGAGGGCAATTGGAAAGAGATCGCGGACATAGCGAGCGTTTCGGCCACGGGCGCGGGGATGTACATCCAGCGCGAGTGCCATGTCGGTACGCTAATATCGCTGATGCTGCCGATGGAGCCGCACCTTAGGTGCTACGACCACGAAAAGGAACTCTACCGGGTCTGGGGGCTTGTGCAGCATTGCCAGCCGCTTTCGGGAGACGGCGGGGCCGGGTATCACGTCGGTGTGGCGTTCATCGGGAAGGACGCACCGGAGAGTTATAAGGAAAATCCGGAACAGCCTTACAAGATCTGCGGGATGAACCCGGATGGCCTTTGGAAGATCACGGAAGCAAAGGCGCAATTCAAGGTTCGCAAGCACGTGCGGTACTGGACGAATGTCGACCCGTATCTCGCATTGGTTGACGTCAACCGGGATGCTCTCCGCGGTGAACGGACGTCGACGGAGAACGTCAGCAAGAGCGGGGCGGCGGTGGTCACCACGCTGGATGTGAACGTCGGCGACCGCGTAAAATTCATCTGTGAGAAATACGATTTCTCGGGGATCGCGGTGGTCTGCAATCGTCAGACCGGCAAGGACGGCCGCGAACGCCTGCATCTGCAGTTCGTCGAAAACACCTTCCCTGTGGAGAAGCTCGAAAAAGTGAAGGAACAGAAAGTTAGCGTTGTTTGATCGTTTGGCATCGATCGAAAAGGCCGTTCCCGATCGGGAACGGCCTTTTTTGTTTTTACTGATTCGTCGCCTTGGTCTGCGGTTTCGGTGACGGCGGCGGCATCGGCCCCGGGAATGCTTCAGGGAACTTTTCTTTCAGCAGCCTGAGCTTTCGACGCTGTTCCGGGGTCAGCCTCTGCATGTTGATAGGCGGCATGCGGGGTTCGACGCGCACTCCCGGCTGCATCGGTGTCACGGGCGTCTTGTCCATTTGATAGACCTTCCCGTCCGGCATGAATACCTTGCCGTTCTGAATTTTCATGTCCCCGACGTGGATGCTGTCCTTCTTGATCACGACCTTTTCGCCGTCCTCGGGATCGACGAATACGAATTCATCCGGGTTGGGATCGGGCTCATTCGTGCCTCCCGCTTTACGCTGGGTATTCGGCTTTTTCGCTGCGGTTGTGGTCCCGGATGGCTGAGCAGGATTTACCTGTTCACTGGTGGCCGGTGTTTCCGCGACGACTGCAGCTGACTGCTCGGGCCCAGAAACCGGAAGCGCGGCCGGCTCCTGCGGAGGGAGCGGGCCCTCAGCCACCGGCGAAGGCTCCGCGGAGGTGCCGAACAGAGCTTCGCGGTACATATATGCTCCACCGGCCGCTGTTCCGAGCAGCAGCAACAAAATCGCTGCGGCCGCGGCGAATTTCTTGCCGGACCTTTCACCCACCGACAGGGACGATAACGAAATGTCGTCGCCGGTTTGCCGTCCGCCGGCCAGAGGGCGGATCGCCGTCACCTGAGAGGCGTAGTCTGGCAGAAGCTCCGTTTTCGCGTGAGTGGCACGGTCGCCTTCGTTGAAGGTCGCGCCGGGCATCAGTTTCGTTTTCTGATCGTGAATGTCCGCGGTGCCGTTTCCGCGGGCGACGGAAACGGTGTTTAGAGCCAAAGTCGCGTTAGACGGATGGTCGCGGAGCATCGAACGCATTTCGGCCGCGGTTTCGGGCCTCTGAGCCGCGTCGAGGTCCATCGTCTTGTAAAGGATCGCCGACACCCCCGCGGGCACGTTCGGATTGACCTGATTCGCGGGGACGAGCGGGTCCGGCTTCTGGCTCAGTACCGCCATCGCGCGGGTCAGTGCGTCTTCCGGTGCGACGTTGGTGAGCAGATGGTAGAGCGTCGCGGCGAGCGAGTAGAGGTCGCTGCGGGGATCCGTCCCGGTCCCCTGGATCTGTTCCAAAGAAGCGTAATTGCGCGAATACCCGAAAATGCTCTTCGCGTTAGTGTGGTTGCTCGCTCCGGTGACGTTCCCTTTCGCGAGGCCGAAATCCAAAAGGATGATCTGCCCTTTCGCGGTCACCTTCAGGTTCTGCGGCTTGATATCGCGGTGGACGATCGGGTTTTCCTGGTTGTGGAGGAAGTCGAGAGCTTCGAGCAGCTGATCGGCCCAATTGAGCACCTGTTCGACCGGGAAGGGCTCGTTGGTCTCCTCCATGACGCAGAACAGGTCCTCGCCCGGGATGTACTCCATCACGAGGTACTGACCGTCGTCTTCGAGGAAATGGTCGCTAACGCGCGGGAGCGCGACGTGCTTGAGACTGTTCAGCAGACGTGCCTCGCGTTCGATCGCCCTGCGGTAGTTGTCGTCCATGCAGAGCGTTTCCTTGATCGCGACCGTACTGTTGAAACGCTCGTCCGTGGCGACATAGACGGCGCCCATGCCTCCCTGGCCGATCTGTTTCTCGATACGATATCGTTGTTGAAGGATCTTTCCGGTCTCGATCATCGCAAGATAGTACGCTCCCCGTAGGGCTTTAGTTTACTACAAAAATAAAAGGTGACGGGGGCTGAGATGCTTGAACGGGTCGGTTCGTCACCCGCGTTTCCGCCGGGACGCGAAATTCACGATGCGGCTGGAAGTGTTTATTATCCAACCGGTTAGCCTATCCGGCGGACTTCATTTTTGGTTATTCCGGCCCTCAAAGTGCCAGTATTCGGTCATGTCGCACCATATGGCCAGACCCTGCCATTCGCCGAATTTTGCGTAGTGTTTGGTTATCTTCTTGTCGCTGCATGGCTTACCGCCGGCATGCTTTTCGTAGAATTTCGCTCGCAGCCACGAATCGAGCGCGAGGCCGTCGTAGCGGCCGAGGAGCTTCAGAAGATTCTCGGCAGCGTAATCGCCGAAGCCTTTCACCTTTTTGATCTCCTTCTTCAATTCGGCCGTCGGGAGGTCGCTGTGAAGCCATGATTCGGGATCCAGCTTGCCCGAGGCGACCGCTTCGGCGAACTCGATAAAGTAAGGCGAGCGGTAGCCGGCTTTTATCTCGTCGCGGTAGAACTTTTCGTCCATACCGGCGAGAGCTGCCGGCGTAGGGAACGCTTTAAGGCCGCCGGATGCGGGGATTCCCAGCTTTTCGACGAGGTTCCTGACCATGTTCCGCGTCAATGCCCAGGAGCAGTTCGTCGTGCACATCGTCTTTACGGCGTCCTCGAAAACGCTCGGCGAACGCAAAAGCCGACCGGCACCGATCCCCGCAGCCCAATGAAGTCGGTCTTCGCGTCGAGCCGCTTCGTAGAACCCCGCCATGTCGTCGTCGAGACGGAGGATGTGACGCACGTCCCGTTCGACCTTTGAGGCAGGGACCGACGAGTTTGACAGGCGAACTGTCAGTTTTCCCTTCTCGCCGGTGATCTTTCCGACTGAGGCTTTCTTTCCGTTTTTGTCCGTGAAGACGTAGCGGAGCTCACCCGCGGATTCGTCAAAATGGAACGGAACCAGGTCGTACCAGCCGTGGCTTTGAACGGTGGTGAGGAATTCGAATTCCGGTGGAGTGGGGATTGAAATCTCGATCGGCATGGGGCGAATGATAGCTCGCCAGTTCGGCGAAATAAAGCCCGGAGCTTTTAGGAAATTAGCGTTTAGTTTCGTCGTTTTCCTACGGTCGTTGAACTTTGTCGCCGCAGGGCATAGACTCTTCGTTTAAGCGGAGCCGCTCGTGAATTTACCCAATTACCTCAGTTTTGCCCGGATCGTCTTGGTGCCGCTGCTCGTCGTGGCGCTCTTGACGCCGGTGGCCGAGAATTTTTTCGGGATAAGCGGCTACGTCCTCGCGATCATTCTGTTCCTGGCGGCTTCGTTCACCGATATTCTTGATGGGCACCTCGCTCGCCGACGCAATCAGGTCTCTACGCTGGGCAAATTCCTCGACCCGATCGCCGACAAACTGCTCGTTTCCGCCGCGTTGATCGTTTTGGTTGAGAAGCACCTGGCCCCCTCATGGGCCGTTGTTGTGATCATCGGCCGCGAGTTCATCATAACGGGACTGCGGTCGGTAGCGGCTTCTGACGGGATCGTCATTCAGGCCCAGACGAGCGGGAAGATCAAGATGTGGGCGCAATGCGTGGCGATCGTGGCACTGCTTGTGGCCGCGGCCGCGGGAAATCCGCCTGTATCGAACTTCGGCCTGGATTACCCTGCTCTGCGCTTCTGGGAGGTCGCGGAAGTGCAAACGGCTTTCTCCAACCTCACTTCCCTCTCGCTCACCCTTAACGACTGGAAGGTTTTCGGCTATCTCGTCGGCCGCGGTGCCCTGTGGGTATCGGTGCTGCTTGCGATGTGGTCGATGTACGATTACCTGTCGTATTTCTTCGCGGAAAGCAGAAAGAAACGAGCCGTCGCCCCTGCCGAGTAATAGACCCGCGTCACTACGGATTGTCTGATTCAAAACACACTACGGCCGTCGATTGTTCCATCCTGTAGAAAAACTGGAGGGAACAATGGCAGAAACAAAAATGGCTGAGAATGATGAGCGGTCCGGGATCGACCTGCTGAAGAGCTACTGCGACAACGGATTTAAGGGTGATCTCGGCGAGGCGGCCCTGACACTCGGGCGGACGCCGGAAGAGATCCAATCGATGCTTCGCGGGGACATGGTCGTCGACGAGGACCTCGAGATGAAGATCCGCGGAATAGCGGACGAACGCGGTATCGAAATTTGATCCAAGCCTGATCGAAATCAAAAAGCCCGGACATGATGTCCGGGCTTTTTTACTGGTAAGTATTGCAGATCACATGGTAAGAGAAGCCGGTTCGATGACGGCGGACGAATGGCCGTTGCCGTTCGATCCGGGCACGGCTTCCGCCGGTTTTGCTGCGACGGTCGCGGCCTCCGCACGGCTCATGCCGATCATCTTGCCGTAGACGGTCAGCGCCTGGGCGACGATCTGGTCCATGTTGTAGTACTTGTACGTCGCGAGGCGGCCGACGAAATGGACGCCCTTCTCCTTGTCCGCGAGCGTTTTGTACTTATGGTACAGATCGGCGTTCTCCTTTCGCGGGATCGGGTAATACGGATCACCTTCCGCCTGCGGATATTCGTAAACGATGCTGGTCTTACGATGTACCTGACCGGTAAGGTATTTGAATTCCGTCACGCGGGTGTACGGCTGCTCATTCGGGTAGTTGACCACCGGCGCTGGCTGGTAGGTTTCGCAGTCGTGCGTTTCGTGCCTGAACTCGAGCGAACGGTACGGCAGTTTCCCGTAGCAAAAATCGAAATACGCATCGACAGGGCCCGTGTAGATCATCTCCGCGTAACGGACCTCCTTCGCGAGGTCACGGTAGTCGCAATTCAGAGCGATCGTGATGTTCGGGCTGTCGAGCATCCTGTCGAACATCTTCGTGTAGCCATAACGCGGCATCGCCTGATACTTATCGGTGAAGTAGCGATCGTCGCGGTTGCTGCGTGTGGGGACGCGTGCCGTTACGGCAGCGTCGAGTTCCGACGGGTCAAGATCCCACTGCTTCTTCGTGTAGTTCTTGAAGAACTTCTCGTAAAGTTCCTTACCGACCGCGTTGATCACGACGTCTTCGGACGTGACCACGGGTTCGCGTTTTTCCCTCACCTTTTCGAAGAACGCGCGCACCTCGTGGGCACTCAGGTTAAGCCCGTAAAGCTTATTGATAGTGTCGAGGTTGATAGGTATCGGCACGAGCATCCCATCCACCGAGGCAAGAACCCGGTGCTGGTACTCGCGCCACTCTGTAAAACGGCTTAGATATTCAAATACTTCGCGGGAATTCGTATGAAAGATATGCGGTCCGTATTTATGAATTAAAATGCCATCCTCGTTATAGTAATCGTACGCGTTGCCGCCTATGTGAGGACGTTTATCGCAGATCAGCACACGCTTTCCCGACCCGTTGGCGAGCCGTTCAGCAAGAACGCACCCGGCGAAGCCGGCCCCTACTATTAGATAATCGAACATTCCCCTCCTAGTTAAACCGCCCAGTTGGCGTGGCTAACGTGCCGTGATGCCGGCACGGTGTCGGATACCGACTTGTTTCGAATCACGTTTTCGATCAATTCGTTCATTTCGTTGAAGGTGCGGTCCCACGAGCGGTCCGCGAGAAATTCGTCCACTGCACTGAGCCGGGCCTCGCGATCCTCCGCCATCGCGTAAACGATGGAATCTACGAAGTCCGACGGTGAACCGGCGATCTGCACGAGTCCCAACTCCCCGTACGGCGTGACGACGTCGGTGATCGGCGTCGAAACGACCGGCAGCCCGGCGGACAGGTACTCCGGCGTCTTCGTCGGGCTGATGAATTCGGTCGATTCGTTCAGAGCGAACGGCATCATCCCGACATCCCAGCCGCTGAAGTACGCGGGCAGATCTTTGTAATCTTTGCCGCCGAGGTAATGGATATTGTCGCGTTTCGGCAGCGACGCGGGATCGATCTTGACGACCGGCCCGACCATCACGAACGACCAATCCGGCCGCAGTTCAGCAACCTGATCGATCAGTTCCAGGTCGATGCGCTCGTCGATGACGCCGGCATAACCGATGCGCGGATGCGGGATATTTTCCTGATCGGGCATTTCCCCGTCAAAAGATAGAGCCTGGCGGAAATGCGCCGCGTCTATGCTCGACGGGAACTCGTGCACCGAGTGGTGCTGTGCGGTCTTCGCCATAAAGAGGCTTCGCCCGCCCGTGAACACGAGGTCCGCTTTTCTGAAAAGTCTTTCTTCAAGCTGGGTGATCCCGCTCGGGGCGAAACGGAACTTGCTGAGCTCGTCCATGCAATCGTAAACGGTCGCGACGGGATCCAGTTCCGCTCCCAACTCGAGCATCATCGGGGTGTAAAACCACGCGATGCATTCGCGGCAGCCCCATTCATCTGCCAACCGGCCGACCATGTCGCGGATGACCTCGTTGTCGTCCGCGCGGTCGCGGTCGGCGGGTAGCATGGGTATGCATCGGATAAGATGTCCCTGCTCCTCGCTGAACTTCCACTTCGGTTCCCCGTCGTGGTCCATCGGTTCCTCGATGAAAAGCACCCGGCGGTCCCGCGCGAAGCGGCTCATCAAATGCTGAGGCCGCTGGTAGACGAAATCCCACCGCAGGTGCGAAAAGACAAGCAGATCGGTGTTTGAAGTCAAACTCTTGTTCTCAAAAAGCTGCATACTTCCTAGAAGCGTTCCCCTTACTGTACCCGAGACGTGGCGTGGTTGATGCTGGCGTCAAGTTCCGTATAGCAACCGCAGGCGATGTCTTCCATCTGGCGCCGGTCGCGGATAGAGATGCCGCCTCGCGAGTAGTCGATCAGCTTTTTCTTACGCATATCGAGTGCGATGCACGTCACGCTCGGGCGATAAACGCCGAGTGTGCGGGCGATCTGCTCGTGCGTGAGCTTGAGGGTTTCCTTGCTGCAGCGGTCCTGGACCATCAGCAGCCAAGTGCAGAACCGCTCTTCGACCGAGTGATACATATTGCAGACGGCCTTTTGCGAGATCTGACGAATGTAATTCTCGAGCGTGTGGTGGAAAAGCACCGGGAGTTCCGGGTTCAATTTGCTGAGTTTCCTGAGGATCGCGCTTTCGATCTTCAGGACGTTACCAGCCTGCGTGACCTGCACGCAGTTGGCGATCCTGTCGGCGTGGTAAAGCGTCGCGATCCCGATGGCCCCTTCCTTGCCGGTGATGGAAACCTCGACCATGCGCCCGTCGTCCAGGATGTGAAATTCCGAGATGACCGCAGTCTCAGGGAAATACACGTATTCGAGTTCATCGTCCTGCTGGAACAGGAACTGCTCTTTGCTCACGTACGTGCGGCGCAGGAACGGCCGGATCACGTCGAACAATTTGCGAGGCAGCTCGTTAAGAACGAGGTTGTCGGTCGAGGTCACGGGACCGCTTCCGAAATTGGCTGCATTCCGCTTGGAAGAGCCTTTTGTGATCTGCGTGGAATGTACGCCGTCCAGATTGTGGTGCGCGTCGCCGTAATTGTGCTCGTAGCTATGTGAATTCAACATTTGGACAATTTCCCCTTTTTTTGTAGCTGAATATGGATCTTCAGATCCTTCGACCGATCTTCTGCGAGGGCGGACAGGTACCCGCGGTGACGTATTCGACCCTGACGAGCTCTTTATCTCCCTCATCTCCGTACTCTTTTCAAAATGGGCAACAAGGCTTTCGCCTAAAATCTTTCAAGGTGGGCATGCTTTGGAGCAGCCTCCGCAGCAAGTTCATTTTAAGATTAAGGAAGAGGGCTATTGCCCTCTTCCAGACCCCTTGTTCCCCGGGAAGTCAAGATCGTGAATCATGATCATCCACCCGATGAAATCCGCCTTTTGTCTTCCCGATGTTTAGATAATGCCACCTGGGGCGGATAGGGGAAATTGGGAATTTTGCTTT
>JAEZJR010000300.1 GCA_023415725.1 Acidobacteriota bacterium | reverse complement strand
AATGCCGCCTTGAATTGCTGCTCGTAGTAATTCACCCCGGTCATCAATGCAGGGTCGTCCTTGAACTTGGCTTTCATAAGGTCGAATGCCTGCTGGCCGCGGGGGTCGGCGAGCTGGATGATCGCCTCGAGGCTGCGGACGAGGTCTTCGAAGTCCTGTTCGCTGAGAGCCTTCTGGAATCTTTCGAAGATAAGGGGGAACGCTCGCGGGTCGCCCTTCCCTGTCGAACCGACCACAGCGAGCGCTGCGAGGCGGACCTCGACCGGGCGGGCCTTGTCCGTAGCTAAACGATAGGCAGGCTCAAAGGCTTTTTTGTCGCCGAGTTCGGCAAGCCCGCGAAGTCCGGCGCTTTCGACCCGGCTGCGCCAAGTGGTTTGGGTGGTGAGCTTCGAGAGAGCATCAAGCGCTTTCGGCCCCTTCACTCGGCCGAGAGCGAGGGCCGCCTGGTCGATTACGAAGTAGCTCTGGTCATTCAGCGCATTAACGAAGAGATCGGCGTACTTCGGGTCCTGGGTCTCGCCGAGCAGTTCGAATGCGTCGCCGCGCGTGAGGGAGTTCTGGTCCTTCGTCATCCGAACGACTGCCTGGGCGACCGCTTCGTCGAGTTTTGCGGCCGGGCGATCCTGCCCGAGCGGCGGGTCCGGCGAGTAGATGTTCGCAACTACCGAGAGCGCCGCTCGGCGGATGCGCCAGAACGGGTCTTTCTCCATCGCGGTCACGAGAGCGTTGACGATCTTTTGACGTTCCGCCGGGAGCTGGGAGCGCTTTTCGAGTTCCGCCATTGCCCATCGTTTCCCGAGAACATCCTTGTCGTTGAGCATCTGGTAAATCAGCTCGTCCGCTTCTTTATCGAACTTGATCTCCTTGATCAGCGTCCCCTCGAAATCGAAATTGACCAGCTTCGGTTTCGCCGCGGCATCGAAGGTGAATACGTTCTCCGCCTGCGGTTTGAGCCATACTCGTTCGATTCGATCGTCGATCTCGACATCGACGAAAGATTGGAAGAACTCGGCCTGCGGATACTCGTCGTTGGGGTCGACCTTCTGCGTTTGTTTGACGTTGAGCGTGAGCTTCTTCCCTGCAGCGTCGTAGTTTTGGGTTATTTCGAAGATCGGGTGGCCCATCTTGTAGAGCCATTGATCGAAGAACCAATCCATCGACTGTCCCGTCGTTTCCTCGATCGCGATGCGAAGGTCCTCGGTCGAAACCGGCTGGTTCATGTTCGACTTCAGGTAGTGATTGAGCGATTTCCAGAAAAGATCGTCGCCGAGGTGCTTCCGCAGCATGTGCAGCACCGCACCGCCGCGCGGATACGCGTACGTGTCGAACATCGCGTCCTTGTTCGCGTAGTACTTGGTCACGATCGGCCGGCGGTTCCCGCCGTTCCAGGTGTTGTAATACTGGGTCTGCCAATCGCGCACGTTTCCGTATAGAAATTCCGAGTGGCCTTTGCTGTGCTCGGCGTAGAGACCGTCCATGTATGTGGCGAACGATTCGTTGAGCCAGATCTGCCCCCAATCGCGGCAGGTAACGAGGTCGCCGAACCATTGGTGTGCGAGCTCGTGCGCCTGCAGTGAATCGGAATCCTCATCGAGCAGCGTCCGCTCGTCGTGGATCATTTCCTCGATCTGCGTCGTTGCGGAAATGTTCTCCATCCCGCCGCCGAAGTCCTCGACGAAGGTCTGAGCGTATTTCGGGTACGGGTACCTGATCCCCGTTTTCTCGGAGAAGAACTTCAGCATGTCGGGGAGATTTTTGACCGTCGCCGCGACCTGCTTCGTCTCGCTAGGGTAGGCGAAATTGATTATCGGGATCCCGTCGTAATTCTGCTCGACGGGTGTGTATTCACCGACGACGATGGACGTGAGGTAGTTCGTGTACGGCGTGTCCATCTTCCAGTAGAACGTTCGCGTGCCGTCGGGATTTTCAGTGGTCGAGACGAGCGAACCGTTCGAGACGACGGTGTAGGGTTTCGCAACCGTCGCCTTCAATTCGGTGGTTCGGAATTCGTTCGGGCTGTCGTATGACGGGAACCAATATCTGTTGAATTCCGATTCGCCCTGCGACCAGATCTGCCGGGGCTTGTTCGGTTGATCGGCGGTCGGTTTGATGAATCGCAGACCGCGGCCAAAGCTGCCGATCGCCGTCTCGGCATCGGCCTGGTTGACGTAATTCGTTCGGTAATCGACCCTGACGGAAATATCCTCACCCCGCTGATAACCGCGGTCGAGCGTGATCTCGAGATTGTTGTTATCCGCTTTGCCGTCGTAGTTGTACTTCAGCGGCGTGCCGCCTGCGAGCGTGACGGAATTGATCGTCATCGAAGCGGCATCCAGCGCGATCTTGTTCGTCGCGGCGAAGGGGGCAAGCGTGACGGTCGTCGTGCCGAAAGCGGATTCCTTATCCCAGTCGAAACGCAGGTCGATCGCGACGTGTTTGACGTCGATATCGCGGCTGCGGATCCAGTTCACCGGCGGAAGCTTTCGCTTTTCGACCTCCTGAAGGAAGATGTTGGTGCTCTGCGGGCGAAGCGGACGGGCAGAAACTACTCCGGACGACACCGTGACGAACACCATCGTCAAGGCGAAAAAGCAGCGGGCAAATTTATTTTTCAGCATTGATAAAAAGTCGGGTGACCCGAACCAGTTAGTGATACGGCGGGGATATCGGGTTGTTTCAAATCGGCTTGGGTTCGAGTAGTGGACTGAGGGTTTGTTTTTCTTCTTATTCCGTGTATTCCGTGGTTCCACTTATTTCTTTTCTGTGTGTTTCTTCCTCTTCGCCTTCTGTGGTTAATTTCTCGACCACAGAAGAAGGTCAATAAGAATAAGGAGAAGAACCTTTTAGTTCAGATTTGTTTCGTTCTGTTCTTCTTGTTCTGTGGTTTATGTTTTTTAACCACAGAACAAGAAGAAGATGATGAATTTAGAAACTGTAACCACGGAATACACGGAAAAACACAGAATCTTCCTATTCCTTTAGCGGTTCCTTAACGCCGGTTAAAGTAATCCATCGCCATGGAGGCGATGTCATCCATCGAGCTGCCGTCTCCGTCGCGATCGAGGAAGCCGCCGCTTGATTGCGGTTGATACGACGGAGCACCGCCGCCCAAAAGCCCGCCGAGCAACCCTCCGAGGCCATCGGCACCAACGCCTTGTTGCCGTTTTTGCTGCCCTAGATAGCCCATCACGATCGGGGCGAGCATCATCAGGATCTGAGCAACCTGTCCGGTCGGGAGGCCCGTTTGCTGGCTGACGTCTTGGGCGACGCGTCCCTGCGATCCGCCAAGGATGTGGCCGAGGATTCCGCCGGCGTCGGCCTGACGAGGCGTCGCCTGCTGTCCGAAGATCAAACCGCCGAGCCCTCCGAGATTCCCTAGAATGCTGCCGTCGTGGTCCTGCTCAAGGGCCTGGTCGAGGCTCTGTGCCCCCTGCGGGTCGGAGGCATTATTCGCCAAACTGCCGAGGATCGCAGGCAAGGCAGCCTGGATCGCGGAATTCACCATCGATGGTTCCGCCCCGACGGTCTGAGAGATCTGATCAACTGCCTCGCTGCCCTGCTGCGGGCCGAGAAGGTCCTGAAGTGAAAACATGGTCGAGCCTCCTGCTTTTTTGGATTTTCTGAAAGTGTAGGATGATGGTAACAGAACGCCAGCTATCATCACAAAAAATAATTAAAGCCTTGAAACTCAATCGAAACCGATCAGCTATCAGGATCGTCCTCGTCACCTTTTTCGCAACTCTGCTTTTCGCCGCGTGCAACAGAACCGAAACGGCAGAGACCACGTTCGGGACCGTTCGAGCTATCGCAGGCCCCGAGAGCGGGATCGGCGAGCCGTTCGGTGTCGCCGTAAATGGAAAGGACATATACATTTCGGACGGTCTGAACGGCAAGATATTCCGCGTCACAAACGGGGTAGTTTTCGAGTTCGTTTCGGGATTGGATACACCGTCGGGACTTGCATTCGGTCCAAACGGTGACTTGATAGTCGCGGACTCCGGTACACGTTCGGTGAAACGCATAACGCCTGACGGAGCGGTATCGGTTCTGGCGGGAGCAAATGCAACATCTTCTGGAAGTGGGGATGAATTTACCTGTCCGATCGGATTGGCTACTGCCGCGAACGGGGATGTCTACGTTTCCGATACTTACAATGACCTGGTCAAGAAAATCAGTAGCGACGGTACCGTCACTAAGATAGCAGGAGGCGAGCGAGGATTTGCGGATGGCCTTGGATCATCAGCTAAGTTCGATACGCCGCTGGGAATTGCGGCGTGGGGCGAGCGACTTCTCGTCGCGGACGCAGGAAACGCCCGAATCAGGGTCGTTGAACCGGACGGCCAGGTTTGGACACTTGCCGGCAACGGAAAATCGGAATTAAAGGACGGATTTCTCGAGTCGGCGAGTTTCGTCGGGCCGACAGCAATCGCAGTGGCACCTGACGGCGTGATCTATGTTGCGGACGGGAATGCGATTCGGGCGATCGGGCGGCGGGAGTTCCCGTTCGTCGAGACGATCTCGGACAGCCGGAGGGGATTTCGCGACGGCGCACCGCTGGCGGCGAGGTTCAATCGGCCGTCTGGGCTGGCGGTGGACGCACAAGGGCGGCTTATCGTGGCGGATAGCGATAACGGGCTTATTCGATTATTTGAAACCGATGCTGCGGCCGGAACGTCGAATATTAAGCCGAAGGAATACTCAGCCGAAGAGTTTCGTCAGCTGCAGCCCCCCCGCTGGCCATACGACCCGCCGGAAGCGAAGCGGGATATAGCGGGGACGCTTGGGGAGATTCGCGGCGAGTACAACAAAGACGATTCGTTCGTTCGGTTCCATAACGGGCTCGACATCGCGGGCGGATATGGCGAAACAGCAAGGTTCCTCCGCGATGAGAAGGTGCTGGATCCGATGTCCGCGGAGAATTTCGGTACCTTGCGCGAGCTCGTGCGGTTGCCGACGATCGGTTACATACACATAAACTTGGGCCGCGAGACGAGCGGACGGACATATAACGATCCGCGGTTCATCTTTTCGTACGATCCGGGCGGAAAGATGTACGACGTGCGTGTGCCTCGCGGGGTGAGTTTCAAGGCGGGTGAGCCTGTCGGCACGCTCAACGCGATGAATCATGTACACATGATCGCGGGGCCGACCGGCGAGGAAATGAACGCGTTGGCCGCACTTGTGCTGCCGAATGTGAGTGACGGCATCCCGCCGACGATCGAAAGAGTAGATGTTTTCGACGAAAACTGGGGGCCTATTGAAACCGTTTCGCCCGCCGCGCGTATTACCTTGACAGGAAAGATCCGAATTACGGTGCGAGCTCACGACCGGATGGACGGTAACCCGGAGCGGAGAAAGCTTGGGGTTTACAGGGTCGGATACCAGTTGATCGATTCCGGCGGAACGCCTAAAGGCGATATCAACTGGACGATCACGTTCGACAGGAATCCGCCCTTCGAAGCCGTAAAAACGGCTTACGCGAAGGGAAGCAAATCCGGCCCGACCGGGGAGACGGTATTCAATTACATCGTCACAAATCGCCTGAACAAAGACGGATTCGGCGAGGGATTCCTGGACCCGTCGCAGTTCGACGCGGGGCAATACATCGTTAGGGTTTACGCGGCCGATTTCTTCGGCAATCAGGCTTTCAAAGACATCCAGATAGAGGTCAAAAAATGATAAGAGTGCTTTCATTTTTCATAATCTTCGCCTTCGTGCTGACCGCATCACCGGTTCGGTCACTTGCCGCCGACCCGGCGATATTGAAGACACCGCCGGCACCGCGGTTCACCGACGCGGAACGCCACACGGAACTCGCGAAACGCCGTGCCGCGGTCGCCGATGCGATGGCGGACAAAAGCATCATCGTGCTTTTCTCGGCCGAGCCGAAGCTTTACACAAACGACGTCGATTACGTCTACCGCCAGGAGAACAACCTCTATTACCTGACCGCCCTCAAGCAGGACAACGCGACCTTCGTGATGGTGAAGGACGGCGGAAAGGTAGCGGAATATCTCTTCATCCCGAAACGCGAGCCCCGAAAGGAAGCGTGGGAAGGCAAGATGTATTCGCGAGAGGATGCGATGCGCCTCTCGGGGCTGAAGACGATAATCGACGCTTCGGAACGCGACGCGTTTCTTGCAGCGTTGAAGTCGAAGCAAGCATTCACGTCGAAGGAAGGCGTGTCCATCCCGACGAGCCTTTCGAACATATATCTTCTGCTCCCCGGAGGGCAGAACGACGAGAACGGCAGGCGTGAATTCCGGCAGGAAAGCGAATTCACCAACGGACTCGACGTCGGCATAAAGAACGCGCAGGAGATCTTCGCAAAACTGCGGCACATCAAATCGCCTTACGAACTGAAGATGATGCAGCACGCGATCGACATCACGACCGAAGCGCAAATGCGTGCGATGGCGATGGTCGGGCGTGCGAATTGGGAATATGAGGTGCACGCCGAGGTGGAATACACGTTCCGCCGGCGCAATGCCGATTTCTGGGGATACCCGTCGATCGTCGGCTGCGGCGGCAACGCCACCACGCTGCACTATGTGGAATCGCAGAGCCCTGTGAAAAAGGGCGAGCTTCTTCTAATGGACGTCGGCGCGGAATATGAGCACTACACCGCCGACGTGACCCGAACCTTCCCTGTGAATGGCAAATTCACCAAGGAGCAGGCCGAGATCTATCAGATCGTTTACGATGCTCAGGAAGCTGTGGCGAAGGCGACGAAGCCGGGCGTCAGTTTCGGCCAGCTCAGCATGATCGCTCGAAACAAGATCGCCGAGGGGCTTTCGAAGCTCGGTCTCATTGATGATTACAAGGCACCGACGACGCCCGCCGAAGAGCTTACGCCACGCTCGCGTCAGGTGGGGATTTGGTTCATCCATGGGCTCGGGCACTGGGTCGGAATGAACGTGCACGACGTGGGCGATTACGCTGCACCGCTGAAACCCGGGATGATCTACACGAACGAGCCCGGCATATACATCCGCGAGGACGCTCTCGACAACCTGCCGAACAACCCGGAGTTGACCGCCTTCAAGGAAAAGGTGCGGCCGGTTTATGAGAAGTACAAGAACATCGGCGTTCGAATCGAGGACGACATGCTCGTTACCGAAAACGGCGTGACCTGGATGACGGGCAAGATCCCGCGTTCGATCGCCGATATCGAATCGTTCATGGCGAAGGCTTCGAAGGAACTGCAATGGACGGCTAAGAAGATCGACGGGGGACCGCTCGTCGAATCCGCGATCGCCGCCAGCTACGCGAGGTAGAGTCAACGTTCAGAGTTCAAGCTTTAGCTTGTTTTGCGTTGCTACGAAATGGTTCGTAGCGGTCGGACAAGCTAAAGCTTGAACTCTGAACCATTTTTGACTATCGGGGTGAAAAACAGTAAACCAATCTAGGCTTTATATGCTTAGATATTTCGTTTTTTCCCTTTTGGTCACGGTTCTTGCTGCCTCGGCGTGCAAGCTGCCCTCGAAGCAGCAGGTCGAGGTGACCACCGCGACACCGCCGCCTACAGCCACTCCATTTCCTACCGGATCGCCGGCTGCTCCGGATTCGACTCCCGAAGAATCGGCGGGAATGTCCGCAACTCTCGTTTGCCAAAGCATCGACGCGGGCGAGCACAAGGTTTATAAGAAACAAACCTTCGCGATCGACTTCGAGCCGTTCCGGAATTCCTGCTTCGTCTCGACCTACGACCCGGAATATGGCGACGATCCGCCGCTGGAATCCGCATTCGCGATCTACAAGAACAGCAAGAAGGTGTTCGACTTCCCTAACCAGTTCAACGGTGTAAATGTCGGCTGCTGGGTCGAGGGCGTTTCGTTCCAGGACCTCAACGTAGATAAGCGAAACGACGTGATCGTGATCAGCAAGTGCAGCGGCAAATCCGCGACCTACAACGAAAACTCCGTTTACATCAACGACGGCCAGGGCTTCACGACGCGTGACGACGCGAACATGGCACTCGGCGAGTTCAGCACCGTTCGGCAAGTTGTTGATTTTGTTAAAGAGAACAAATCGATGTTCTTCTGATCCGATGCTTCCACTTATCATCGTAAATCCGAAATCCGCCTCCGGCGCAACGCGGGATAACTGGTCCTCAATTGCGAGCGATCTGCGGACGCATTTCGGGCCGTTCCAGGTGGCGTTCACGAAGGGCCCCGGCGATGGGGTCGACCTGGCGAGGCGTTCGGCTCAGGACGGCAGAAAGCTCATCATCGCGTGCGGGGGCGACGGGACGATAAACGAGATCGCGAACGGGATCCTGACATCAGGGACCGACTGCGAACTCGGTATCTTCCCTTCCGGCACGGGCGGCGATTTTCGCAGGACGCTGAACATTCCGTCAGAGCGGCGCGAGGCGGCGAGGGCTTTGCGGAAAGGAACGACGCGGGCGATCGACGTCGGACGGATCACGTACCAAGACCACGATGGAGGAACGGTGAGCCGTTACTTCCTTAACGTCTCGTCGTTCGGGTTAGCGGCCTCGATCATCGAACGTGTGAAGGGTTCGACGTCGCTAGATTGGCTGCCGGTCGACTCCGTACGCGGTCGGACGAGTTTTGCCCTCTCTACCCTACAAGAAGTTGTGGGCCTGGGCACGACGAACGTGCGCGTCAAGATCGACGATGACGAGGAAAGGCCTCTGACCACGGTGAACTTCTGCGTCGCGAATGCACGTTACTTCGGAGGCGGAATGATGATCGCACCCGAGGCGAAGATCGCTGATGGGTTTCTGGATGTCATCAATATCGGCGACATCAAGACGGCGAAGATCCTTTTGCGTGCATATACCCTCTATCGCGGCACCCACCTGGCTTTACCCGAGGTGAAGGACAAGCGGGCGAAACGCATCGAAGCTCGGCCGTTCAATGATGGTGAGGAAGTGCATATCGAGGTCGATGGCGAACTCCTCGGCAAACTCCCCGCGGTCTATGAGGTAGTTCCCGAAGCGTTGAAGGTGCGCGTGCCGCCCGTTAAATAGCCCTTGCCATGCCCCGTTCCGATTTCGTAAACTCTCACAAAATCAATTGCCGAAGTTGTTGTGATCAACAACGCGGGGGATCCAATAAGTTTCCGTATCGTTCGGAACAGGGGCTAATCTGAAATTCAGAAGAAGACTTCTTCGCTTCCAGCCCGTCAGCTAACCTCGCAGGCGTTAACGAAGAAGGGCACAATGTTCGACGAAAGAGGTCGTGAAGTGTTCGCTTCACGGCCTCTTCGTGTATCGGCTCACATCTTCGACCTGAACCTAACTTGAACTAACGGGAGGCTCGATCGAATGAAGCGTATAACCATCATCGGCGGTGGTGCCAGTGGCACATTGCTCGCGATCAATCTGCTCGGTTACAAGGGCGACGAACGGCTTGAGGTGAATCTTGTCGAAAAACGCGACACCGTCGGCCACGGAGTCGCGTACTCGACGAATGAAGATACTCATCTGCTGAACGTCCCCGCAGCGAAGATGGGCGCTTATGCCGACGATATCGAGCATTTTCACCGATGGCTCGACGCGAACGGATACGATCACGGCCCGACCGCGTTCGTGCCCCGGCGGATCTTCGGGAAATACCTGCGTGATTGTCTCGAAGAGGCGGCTCGTTCGAAGGCCGCAACGGTCGCGCTGAACATCTTCGATGACGAGGCGATCGACATCGACCTCAACGGGAAAAAAGCCGAAGTGAAACTTGCCTCCGGCGATACCTTGTATTCCGAGAAGGTGGCGATCGCGTTCGGGAATTTTCTCCCGCCTCACCCGACCGTTCCGGATCTTTCGTTCACTTCGTCTCCCAAATATTTCCAGGACCCCTGGAGCCCCGGCGTCTTCGACCGCATCGACCCTGACGAATCGGTACTGATCGTCGGCACGGGACTCTCTATGGTCGACCTCACACTTCAACTTGCCCGTCGAGGGCATCGGGGGTTGATCAACGCAATTTCCACTCGGGGGTTGCTGCCGGCGGTACATAAGCTCGGCTTCACGTATCCTCCGTTTCATGACGAAATAAAGGGCCTTTCGCGGGTGACCGATATTTCCCGGATCGTCCGGAAGCATATAAAGAATGCCAATTCGGAGGGCAGCGACTGGCGTGCGGTGATCGACAGCCTCCGGCCGGTAACGCAGCAGATATGGCTGGGCCTGCCTCTCGCTGAGAAGAAATACTTCATGCAGCACCTCAGCCGATATTGGAACGTCGCTCGTCACCGGATGGCTCCGGAGGCGGCCGAAGCGATCGACGAACTCCGCGGCACCGGACAGCTTCAAGTGCTGAAAGGAAGGCTCAAAGAGATCCGCTGGGAGGAAAGCATCGGCTTCGACGTTCGCTACTCCACGGTCGGCCTCGAGCAATACGTCCACGCGGACGCGATCGTGAACTGCATAGGAAGCGAGAGCAGTTTCGAACGCATCGATTCCCCGCTCGTGCAAAATCTCCTGAGGGCGGGACGCATCCGGTGCGACGATCTGAACTTCGGCCTCGACGCCACGCCCGACGGCAGGCTCAAGGGCGCGGATGGAGAACCGAGCGATGTGTTGTACACTTTGGGGACGGCTCTGAAAGGCATACTTTGGGAATCCACGGCGATCCCAGAGATACGTGCCCAGGCCCGTGATCTTGCCCAAATACTAGTCTCGGATCGAGCTAACAGAGAATGTCCGGTTCCTTCTGCCAGCGCCTGATCGAATCGTTCGAATCGCGTAAAGATAAAACGGCGATGCGAATCGTCGGCGTCGACGATCAGGTTTACACCTTCGGCGAAACGCTCCCCAGGATGCGCTCCGTCGCGTACCGGATGCGAGAGGAGCGGATTGAGTTCGGCGACCGCGTCGCCCTGATCGGCGAGAATCACCCGAACTGGGCGATCGCTTACCTCGCGACCCTATACCACGGGGCCGTGTGCGTCCCGATGGACCCGCACGGCGAGATCGAAACGCTCACCAACTTCATCGACAATTCCGAAGCGAAGCTTGCCTTTATCGGCCCGGAAATGGTTGAGAAATTCGGCCAGATACAGGAACGCCTCGGCCGCAGCATCAAGACCGTCGCGTGGGACCTTTCGCCGCCGACGAACGGTAATGGAAAGTCGAACGGAGCGACCGGCGTCAACGAATCGTTCCGTTCCTGGACCGCGACAGAATATCCGGACAGCTTCGCCCGAGAGATCCCCAAACCCGCAGGG
>JAEZJR010000298.1 GCA_023415725.1 Acidobacteriota bacterium | reverse complement strand
TGGGCTAATTTAGCTTCCACCGCCACGGTTGGCGTGTATCATCATGATTATCCACGCCATCCGTGGCGGTTAGGTTTCCGAATCAATGCACCATCGTCGGTGAAGGCATCGGTGACGGCATTGGCGAGGGCATCGGAGACGGTGTGGGACATGGTTTTTCAGGGTCCTCCGGCGTCGGGCAGGGCGTCGGCTCTACCGTAGGTGACGGGGACGGCGGCGGCGTGGCTGTCGCCCTCACTTGCGGGTCTAAATTGCTGATACGTGGGGCACTTGCAAGCCCCAGGATCAGCAGCGTTGACATCACAAAAATGAAAATAGCATTTGCGAACATAAACACCTTCCCCTGCATCAAATCTCGATCGCCCGTGGGCGAAGCGTTTCAATTCAATTCACGGTCGTTTAATGACGCAATTATCGTACCGATTTTATTAACTTGGGCGGATTTAGCCGCCATTTATCAGGAGGAGATATGCCATATAACAAGCTAAATATCAGCGGAGCCAAGTCGGACGTGCTGTCGTGGGTGACCCACGGGCTGACGTTCGAGGAGGAGAACATGCTCCGTAACGTTTCGCGACTGCCGTGCCTTTACAAGCACGTCGCGCTAATGCCGGACGCTCACTTGGGTAAGGGTTCGATGGTCGGCTCGGTCATCGCGACCAAGGATGCCGTGATCCCCGCGACCGTCGGTGTCGACATCGGCTGCGGGATGATGGCGGTGAAGACGCCGTTCAAGAGCGGAATTCTCGATCGTAAGATGGCGGAGTTCCGACACGAGATCGAGCGTGCTATTCCGGTCGGCTTCAACGCTTACAAGGAGTCCGTGGACGAGGCCTCACATTGGGATGGCTGGAATGAGTTCGACGACCTTCACAAAGGAGTGCAGGACCGGAAGCGTAAGTCGATGGTCCAGCTCGGAACGCTCGGTGGAGGTAACCACTTCATCGAGGTCTGTCTGGATACGGAAGACAACGTCTGGCTGATGCTGCACTCGGGTTCGCGTAACATCGGTAAGGAACTTGCCGAGCGACACATCGCGACCGCGAAGTCGCTGCATCGCCTGAACGAACTGCCTTCGCCTGACCTGGCTTACTTCATCCAGGGCACTGACGAGTTCCGCGCCTACTGGCACGACCTCGACTGGGCCCAGAAGTACGCGATGAAGAACCGCGAGATCATGATGAAGCGCCTGCTGAAGTCGTTCAACCGTATGTTCAACGACCAGCGGGAGTTCCGTCCCGAGATCACGGTGAACTGCCATCACAACTACGTATCGGTTGAGGAACACTTCGGCGACAAGGTTTACGTGACCCGTAAGGGCGCGATAAACGCCGATGCAGATCGCTACGGGATCATCCCAGGCTCGATGGGAGCAAAATCGTTCATCATCAAGGGCCTCGGTAACCCGCAGTCGTTCAACTCGTGCTCGCACGGTGCCGGCCGTAAAATGTCGCGCACGAAGGCGAAGTCGAAGTACACGATCGAGGACCTGAAGGCTCAGACCGCCGGCATCGAGTGCCGCAAGGACAAGGGCGTCGTAGACGAGATCCCCGGTGCCTATAAGGACATCGAGGAGGTCATGCGTGCCCAGTCCGACCTCGTCGAGGTCGTCGCGGAACTCAAGCAGGTGATCTGCGTCAAGGGCTAGAAAAGAGTTACGTGTTGTAGCGTGACTACACGCGGAAACGCGTAACTCTTTATATTTTCCGTCACGAGATCAGCGGCTGGCCCAGCTTAATGAAAAGCCGGTTGATGCGATCACGAGCTACCGACCTTGGCACTGCCAAAGCCTTCGTCCCGTTCGATTCGACGCCCAACTCGCCGGGAAGCGTGAAGAACCGCAACGCTCGGACGGGAGCCGAATTCAACATCCAGGCTTCCAAATGGACGCTGCCGTCCTTTTCGTTTATTTCCACATGAGCTGAAGGCGAAAGCGGCCCCAGTATCTTGCGATACACACGCGACCGCTCCTCGCTGCTGATCGTTTCAAAGTTCTCTTCAGTGGCCCACTCGTCAACGAATTTCCAAACATCGAGCGGGACCTTAAAATCACGAACCGTTCTTAAGGTCATATTTCCTCCGATATTCAATTGTTCGCTGTCAGCAAGGAAATAATTTAAGAAAAGGCCCGGGCGTATGTCCAGTGAAACTGCACCGTTCGTCCAGTCGGCCAAGGATACCTGTCTGCCAGACAGGGGACGCCGGTTCGAACCCGGCACGGTGCTCCATCATATAGATCTGAGTCCAAACAGAGGCAAGCAGAGGATCACTAACAACACTGACCATCGATCTCTGTTTTTACTTTGTTGGGAATCTAGAATAGACCAACTCGCCGATCTTCTTTCCCATCGCGGTCCCGACTTCCGTCGAGTTCCGGTAATGGACCCCGTCGCAGATGCGTGCCTCCGAAACCTCGCGAATAAAATCGTCGACCGCTATCCATTTCCTGGTCGAACCCGCGAGAGTTGGACTTATCGAGCTCAATTCCGGAACCGCCGCATTGCCCAGTTCGGCTTTGAGTACTGTACCTATCGTCGAGGCAACTATGCAGTGGGCGCACGGATATTCCGGATGCATTGGGGTGTCGATGAAAGGTGTCCACGACGGATCACGCTCTGTAGCATCGTTTCCGTCGATGTCCCCGTTACGGATCGCCGTGACCGGGCGCCAGAAATTGTATGTATATTTCGCGTCGAACACCGCGATGATCGCGTCATCGATGGCCTGCCCGACGATCGCCAGCAGCCTCGCATTCTGGGTCACTTCCCTGTTCTTAGAATTGGCCACGGAGAGCACGATGGGCCAATAAACTGCAGTCCCCGTCGTCTCCCAAAAACTCGCGATCGAGGTTTGCTCCTGTGTCCGCTTGGAGCCGTTCTTCACACCCATCGATTTGATCTCGTTATAGTCCCGTGCCCAGATATCGCTTTTCAGGTCGGGCGGCGGGCCGGGGCGGAATTGGTCTGCCCTCTCGAGAGCCCAGGGTTTCCGTTTAGTCCAAGTGGAAAACACAGGAATCGCTGTCGGCACATAAACACCCGGCTGTGTAATAGGCCTGAACGTTTCTACCGCCGTGCTATTGTCGTCTTTTCTCGACTCCAATACCGCTGCCGCTGCTTCTTCGCCCGCTCGGATCCCGGCAGCCTTTGGCTCACCGTCAGGGATGGACGACAATGCCAAGCGATAATTTTCTTCTATCGCCTCTTTCTGGCTCGGCAGCATCATTACGAGGACCGAACGGGTCGCGGCTGCGATCGCCGCCTCCACCGAAGCACCGGAAGTCGCCTTCACACCCGGCCGGCTTTGCGGATATCTCTGGGTCACAGCATTCACAGCTTCAAATACCGCGGTCTGCGTTGTCGCGATAATGCGGTTCCCCTCGGGCGTGCTGATTCGCGCTGAAGTGACGATCGATACGGTCTTCGCACTTGTGTCAGTCACCACATCGGCAAAAATGGCGATAGGGATTAGAAGCACTAAAACGAAAACGCGGCAAAACCGTTCGCACATGGAGGCACCTCCGTTTGTGGTGTAAACGTAGTCGGGTCATCATAACGGACATTGATGGCCGTCTTACAACACTTTTTAGTATGGACCGAAAACACTATTAGAGCGCCACATTAATCTGAAGATGCCGCAGACGCCATCGTCCCCATCGCAAGATCGCGGAGCCGTGCATTGAACTTATCCGGCTCCTCACGAAAACAGGCATGGCCGATGGCTTCCATCAATACGAGGGTAGCGTGGTTGACGGCGGCCTTGATCTCCTCCGCCGCACGGAGGCGCACGATCTTATCCTTCGCTCCTTGGGTGATCAAGAGAGGTTTCCGAAGTTTCGGCAGCAGGTCATCGTTATCTATCGACCGCGAAAACATCGCCTGGCGGACGTAAGGCGGCGTGGACAAGTTGTAACCCAACATCATATAAAGGTCTCTCTCGGCCGGCACCTTCGTAAAGCAAAGTTTGATCAGGGAGCCCATCGCCTCTACGCTTTCCTGCACGTCGTTTGAGAAGAAACCCGGCACCAGGCTAAGGAATTCGGGCGTCAGCGCCAAGACGGCCTCCTCGCTGCCCAATTTCGTAACGCCGCCCACGAAGTTCATTCCACCGATATGGTCCTCCCCGTAATGGCGGACGTAGTCGAGCATGACAAGCGGGCCGTACGACCAGCCGGATAGGATCGGGTTTCGCAATCCAAGCTCCCTGATAACGGCTTGGATGTCATCCGCCCACGCCCTCGAATCCATGTAGCTGTCGTCGTGCGGTTTGTCCGACATGCCGTGCCCGCGAAGGTCCAACGCAACAAGCCGAAACTCTTCCTGCAGCTCGGACCGCAGCTGGCACCTCCAGGTAAGCCAGTTCTGGGAAACTCCGTGGATGAAAAGGATCGATTGCCCCGTTGGGTTACCGGTTTCAACGACGTGGAGCCGAACTCCGCCGCTTCCCGAGACAGTATGCGTCTTCATTGTTCAGCCTCCTTCTGATGGGAGCGATCGCGGCGAAGCTCGCTCGCGTCGGCGAACAGCTCAGGGAGATCAGTGGGGCACTGAAGTGAGGCCGATATGATATTTCAGCTATTTCGCTTAATCAAGAACAATTTTAAGGAGTGTTTCTCACTGCGGTTCGGCTTGAACCGTCCCGTAGCCGGCCGAACCCGTCAAGCCATTGAAAGCCGAGCCCGCGGCTTACATAAGCGCAATCGAACGTTGCACTTACGCGAGCCTGTGGAATCGCGGTATTGGTTATGAGGAATAGTTTTCGAGAGAAATCCACGGCATCACGGACGGTCGTGGTGTTCGGGTTGAAGTACGATTCGTCAAAACGCAGGATCGCGGGTTGTGCGGCGATCGAAGGGTGCTGAGCAAGATAACCCATGACATCTCGGCCCTTGCCGCTAAGTTTGGGAAACTTAACGACCTCCGTGAACCGCGACGGGATCATGATCTTCGGCGATTGTGCCTTCTCGTAAAAGACCTTCAGGGTGTGACTGTGAACGGATTCGCCATCAAGAGTGTAAAAGACGAGGTTGAACAGCAGCCCTTGGTTTGCCTTATCCGTCTCCGGCCACTCGGCGTAAGGTCGGGCGTAGAGGTAGCTCCGCAACTCGGCTTCGATCTCCTTCCGCAGCCCCTCGAAGAACGGTTTGCCGGTATTAATGTCGTTCTTCGCCGCGTAATCCGCCGTTACCTTGAATGCGTCGAAAGCAAACGCCCTTTTCTTCCGATCGTAAAACCCGACCGTGTTGGTAGCGACGAACAATGCGTTTTCGGCGACCTGGTGTATCTTGATCGAGTCATCCTTGTAGGTTCCTGCGTCGACATTGAAAAGACGTTTGTCGGCACATGTTACGAGCCCGTCAGACACTGGCACCGCCACCACAAGCGTCCCCCGAAGCCTTTCGGCCCCGTACCCAGCCGCCGAATGGTGGAATGTAATAATAATTAACGCTGCTGTGAGGAATGGTTGGTAGAAGCGAGCCACAGTAATCGTTTTGAATACCTCAAAATCGGATCGGTTGCAATCATTTAATTTTCGGCACCGACGATCATTGAGGGCGGGATTCCAACGTGTAGGTTAGAATTCCCTTCGCATGGACTAGAACAGTATGAGGATCAAAAAATTCAGTTGCATCCAGTGCGGCGGCCCCAAGGTGAATCCGTACACGATGCCCTACATAATGTGCGATTTCTGCGGGTCGTTCACCGATATAGACTTCTCCGTCGGGATGGAGAAATGGAACGAATCGGCTCCGAAAACCTTAAATTACCAGTTCCAAAAGATGGCACTGATGTCGCGAGCTCAAATGGCCCTCGCGGCCGGCGATCAGCGGGGATATTTCGCGATCCAGAAGGAATTTTGGGACTTCTACTACCGCAGTTTCCCTGCCTACCTGCCGCCTTCGATCGACACGGACCTGAAATATGCGATCTATCTTGAGATCTGTGCGGTCTCGAGCACCGAAAGCGCGTTCGACCCTACATGGCAGCAGTACGGGGCCAGACAGCAACAACTGCAGGCCGAATTAAAATACGTGAACGCTGGCGGCCAAATGAAGGCCGAGTCGAACAGTTTCTTCAGGCTCGCGGATTTCTTCGTTTCGATAACCAAGGAGGGAATGCAGTCGTTCTACCGCGACCCGAAATATACTCGAATGCACGAACTCTTGCCCGAGCCGGTACACTTCAAAATAAAAACCTCGATGTTCGCACAGGCGTGGCTTCCATATTTATCAGAACCGGATGCCGACAAATTTCTGCGGATGCTGGGATTCTCGAACGAATATATTGACATCGAGCAACCGGCTGGGAAGGTGGTCACTTGCTCACATTGTTCAAGCCAACTATTCGCTCCGGAAGGCTCTTATAAGGTGTTTTGCGAGAAATGCCGCAAGGCCACGCCCCTGCGGTCCCAATTCTTCTGCATGTCCTGCGGATCGCCCAATGAAGTGCCCGAGAACCCCGCGAAACCGATCGACTGCTCAAGCTGCGGGGTCGCCAACAGGCTGATCCAACCTCAGTTTGACTGATAGAGAATTACGTCAATTCTCTCGAAACGCTCCGCCCAACTTACCTCCGATGTATGCCATCGGGACGTATGCGAAGATCAGATCGACAGCCTTGAACCAGAGCGGTGCTGGGATCAGTATAGATGCTATCACTCCTCCCAGTAGGAAGAAGGCTCCCATTCCTACGGCAAATTTCGTCTTATTCCGAACCACTATCCACGTGGTAAGGAAGGTGCCAAGGAGCGGCCCCGCAGCGTGTGCCAGAAACGGAAAAATAAAGTGCCTTAGCTCGAAATGCTGGATGGCAGCTTTGATTCCTTCCATCGTCGTCACATCCGAGCCTTCTGGAGGCGGAATGACTGCGTGGCCAAAATTGATGAGTGCCCCGTTAACGAGGCTTCCGACCACGACGCCTGCGATTACCGCTAGTATGCTTCTTACCATTCTTGTTGCTAGCCTCCCGAATGTGGTTATTGGGCGAACGAAAGTGCGAACAGTGTACACCCGAACGGGGCTACTGTAAGGACTCAGCCAGGATCACTACTTTGAACCGCTCTCGTCCAGAACCTCGCGGACCTTGGCAGCAAGAGCAGATGGGCTGAAGGGCTTGTGCAGGAATGCCATGTGTTCCTGCAGAATTCTCTGTCGGACCGCGGCGTCACCGGTGTATCCGGACACGAACATGACTTTGATCCGAGGAAACCGGGTGGTAAGTTCTTCAGCGAGCCGCCTCCCATCCATTCCCGGCATGACCATATCCGTTAATAGCAGGTCGATCTCCCCGCCTTGATCGTTTGCGATCTCGATGGCCTCGGCACCGTCCGCAGCCTCTAAAACGTGATAGCCGCATTGTTCAAGTGCATACCTCGCATAAGAACGCACGGCGGCCTCGTCTTCGACGAGCAGGATCGTCTCATTGCCATTATTCGATCCGACCGCGGCTTTATGCTCGGTCACAGAAGTCTCGCCCTCCGCCACTGCGGGCAAATAGACTTTGAATACCGAGCCTGTTCCTTTTTCACTTTCGACCAGGATGCTGCCGCCGCTTTGTTTGACGATACCGTGCACCACGGCGAGCCCCAACCCGGTCCCCTTGCCCGGGCCCTTGGTCGTAAAGAACGGCTCGAAAATGCGATTCATATCGGTTTCCGGGATACCCTCCCCGGTATCCGAGACGGCTAGCATCACATAATTGCCCGGCTCAACATCGGCTAACTTTGCTGCACTGATACTGCTTAGCTCGATGTTCCCGGTCCCGATCTGCAGTGCCCCGCCTTCCGGCATGGCGTCGCGGGCGTTGATGACCAGATTCAATAGGACCTGGCCGATCTGGCTTTGGTCCACCTTCACGGGCCAGAGGTCATTTGTCAGATGCTTCTCGAATCTTATGTTCTCCCCGATCAATCTCCTGAGGATCTGATCCATCTCATCGACGATCCCGTTCAGGTCCGTCACACGCGGGTCGAGTACCGTCAACCGGCTGAAGGCCAGCAATTGGCGCGTTAAAGAGGCAGCCCGGTCCGCGGCGTCGCCGATCGACAAGACTGCCGAGCGGCGCGGGTCGTCTTCAGCGAGATTCATGAGAAGGATATCGCTATAGCCCGTGATCACCGTCAGCAGGTTATTGAAATCGTGTGCGACGCCCGCTGCGAGTTGGCCGAACGCTTCCATCTTCTGCGATTGCCGAAGCTGTTCTTCCAGTCGCCTTTTCTCGGTGATATCCGTCCAGGTGCCGAGAATTCCGACTATCTCGCCAGCGTTGTCGCGAAGGGGAACCTTGCTGGTTTCCAACCAGATCTGGCGACCATCCGGGTGCTTGCTCACGTATTCGATCCCCGATCGTGGCTCCCCCGTTTCCATTACCTCGCGGTCCACTTGTCGATACAATTCCGCTTGTTCGCGAGGGACGCTTGGTAGCTCGAGGTCGCTCTTGCCGACAATGTCCGCCGGATCGCGGAAGCCGGCCATCTCCGCGACTAGGTGGTTGCTGCCGAGGTAGATCGAATTCCGGTCCTTCCAAAAGACACCTTGCGGAATGCTGTTGAGCACTGTTTCGAG
>JAEZJR010000297.1 GCA_023415725.1 Acidobacteriota bacterium | reverse complement strand
CCGAAAAAGACGTCGTCCGCCACAAACTCGTCCAAATGATCGTCCAGGCCTACGACAAACACTCAAACGACGGCGACTCACGGGCAGAAACGCGACCGTGAGGGAGCGTGGCGATCGGGCGCCTGGCTCCCTCGTGAAACGGTTCTGCCATACTTGTGTGCGGAGCACACGCAAACATCAGTAGCCACAGGTGCAGGCGAAGCCGAAACCCGTAGAACCCCGCCAACAAACCGACTTAGCGTGTGGAACACGCAGAACGCTCCGTGCCCCTCTGTGTCTTCCCTTTGTGCACTCTGTGTTATAAGAACTAACTAATCTTCCTTGCCCAATTCACCCACCTATGGAAATCTAACTCCACCCATGAACCGACCCGCGGAAGATCGAAACCAGTCCACCGCCGCACGGGTCGTCACGTTCGCCGAAGCCTTTCGTTTTTGGCTCAAACTCGGCTTCATCTCATTCGGCGGCCCCGCCGGCCAGATCGCCATCATGCACCGTGAGTTGGTGGATAAGCGGCGATGGCTCTCGGACGAAAGATTCCTGCACGCTCTTAACTACTGCATGCTGCTCCCCGGCCCCGAAGCACAGCAGTTGGCCATTTACATCGGCTGGCTGATGCACCGCACCTTGGGCGGCATCGTTGCAGGTGCGTTCTTTGTCATCCCGTCGATCTTCATCCTGCTCGCCCTTTCATACATCTACGCTGCATACGGGAATGTACCCTTGGTGGCCGGGATACTCGCCGGGTTCAAACCCATAGTCGTCGCGATAGTCGTCGAGGCTGTGGTGAAGATCGGAAGCAGGGCTCTCAAAGGTGCCGCTCACCTGGCGATCGCCGCGCTCGCGTTCGTCGCGATCTACTTCCTGCACGTCCCGTTCCCGCTTATCGTATTGGCTGCCGCCTTACTTGGGCTTTTCGGCGTTCGCTTAGCCCAGTCAGTGTTTGCCAAGCCGCCAAAAGGGAAAGAAGCAGACAAGGATAAGGAAACTAAGGACGGCCCCCCCAAGGAATTGCAGCTCGTGATCGACGACCACGCCCCGCCGCCCGCCCACACGCTCGCGAGCCGCGGCCGCACGCTCAAGATCCTGGCGGTGGGCGCAGCAATGTGGCTCTTGCCGTTTTTCGCGCTTGGAGCTTGGCGCGGCTTCGACAGTCTGCATGCTCAGGAATACAGCTTCTTCACACAGGCGGCCCTGGTAACGTTCGGCGGGGCCTACGCGGTTCTGGCTTATGTGACGCAGGCGTTGACCACGGACCCCTACAATTGGATGACACGGCAGCAGGCGGTCGATGGGCTGGCACTAGCCGAGACTACTCCCGGCCCGCTTATCATGGTGCTGCAGTTCGTAGGTTTCATCGCGGCGTGGAACAACCCCGGCGGTATCGACCGAACATCAAGTGCCATCCTCGGCGCATTGGTGACCACCTACGCCACATTCCTGCCCTGCTTCCTGTTCATATTCATCGGTGCGCCCTACATAGAGGTGCTGCGAGGAAACCAAAGCCTAACGGGAGCTCTCTCCGGCGTCACAGCGGCGGTGGTCGGGGTGATTCTAAATCTCGCATTGGTGTTTGGAGCGGCCGTGATATTCCCGAACGGTATCGCGGGGGGCGTAGACTGGTTTTCCGCGGCGCTGACTCTGGCGGCGTTCTTCGCACTCTACAAGTTCAGAGCGGACGTGCTCTTGGTGGTTCTTACCGGCGGCCTTCTTGGGCTGATCCGAACCCTCGCGATCTGACAACTTGCCCCGACGAACCAGGTCCAACCAACCCTGGTGGAATGATTCGTTTGACAGAGCCTTAAACGGTGTTATCTTATGTGCACCCGAAAATCGATCGCTCCTCCGGACCGGCGATCGATAACAAGGTAGGAGAAAACTATGAAACTGATCTTGCCCGCGATCTTGCTTGCGGTATTCGCACTTCCGGCCGCCGCCCAAACTTACAATTCGTCGACCGGCGGTTACAACACCGGCTACGGTCATATGTACGGTTCCTTCGGCCTGGCGATGGCCACGCAGAACATGTACAACACGATGCAGATCCAGATGCAGCAAGCGATGATGCGCGAGGCCATGATAAAGCAGCACGGCAAGGCTGCTGTCGAAAAGGCCGAACGCGAAGTGGCAGGGAGTCCTGCAGGCAATATAAAGGTCCCGCCCGCTCGAGTCGCGCGAAACCTCGGAAAATTTCGCCCGGACGCGACCATAGATACCGGAAAACTGCTCGGCGATTCTCTCGGATCCTCACCTGAGGAAAAGGCACTCCTCAAACAGATCTATGTAGCGGTTAAGACAAGTTATGAAAAGGAAGCATCGGCAAAAGGGTGGCAGAACAACATCGCCGGCGCGTTAACATTCTTTATTGTCTCGTCCGTAACGGTTTACCACGACGCTCCCGAGCCAAGCGACGAATCCGTTGCGACACTCTACCAAGCTATCAACGCGACCATCGACGAGATCCCAGAATTCGAAAAATTACCCAACAAGGATAAGGTCGCCTTTAACAATCTTCTCATCGCCTTCTCTGCCATCCCGCTCGCCACATATATCGAGGGTAAGCAGAACGGTGACGCCGCGACCGTCAAAACCGCCGGTCAACTCGCCGGTGAGCTTCTGCAGATGATACTGAAAACCGATCCGAAAAACGTCCGGTTCGAGAACGGCTCGATACGATTCGGCTCTTAGTCGTCAGTATTTTTAGGCACCAGGCCAGGTTTCCCTATCGACCTGGCCTAATTCTCAAAAAACCCATCCAGCGTCTTCTCGATCTTCCGCCAGGTCGCAAGAAACGGCTTCTTCGTTATATTGATCGTTATAGAACCGTCGTTTCTCTCAAAGCTCCCTTCAACGCCGTAAATTTCGAACGAATTATCGCCCGCTATATTCCCGCCGTTCTGTCGTATCAGGTTCTTCGCCTCGGCGAACTGCGTCTCTGAGATAGGGTAGGTTTTCGTCATGAAGTAAGAATAGTTCAAAAGAACGTCACGTTTGTATTATTAATAACGCAAATCTTCTCCGTGGCCCTCCGTGTCCTCCCTTTGTGCCCTTAGTGTTAATGGCTAAATCGACACCTAGAAGCAGAGATAAGGACGGCTTCGATTTGAATTGATTCGGCACCAAGCGAAAATGCTAAACTCCTTCCTATCCGAACAATGTACGCGCTCGAAGATCCAGAACTATCCTCATCGAGTCCCGGTCACGGAATAAAAGTGTCCTACTACCCGGACATCGACGAGATGGCGTACGCGCTCGAACGCAACAGCCGCCGGTATAAGCTGCCCCCGTTCGCTCAGTTCGGGTTGTTCGCGTTCCTTTTCCTGAACATGGCGGGTCTTCCATTCGTGATGTTCGTGTTCGATATGGTCATGCTGTCGATTACCCTGCTGGCCGCAAACATCATCTTTGGCGTGTTCGTGCTGCCCAGGCTTCTCAAGACCGACTACAAGCGTTACGTCCGGACCTACTTCGGCGACATCGAAAACTGGCTCGCCGAGGTGGAACTGACCGAAGAAGGCATCTGGTCGCGCCAGGAGGGCGACTTCTCTTTCCATCGTTGGGAACACGTCCACGAGATCGAGGACACCGGCTCGGCCGTTCACCTGTACATCGGCCCCGCCTCCCT
Source organism: Acidobacteriota bacterium (assembly GCA_023415725.1). GTDB lineage: Bacteria > Acidobacteriota > Blastocatellia > Pyrinomonadales > Pyrinomonadaceae > OLB17. Next base: position 11,381 of record JAEZJR010000297.1, on the reverse strand, counting down.
CAGCATCCCATCATCCGCCTTTGCGTATCGTGAACAACAAACCGAATTCGCCAAATTCGCTTATTCTAAATCAAGGGCCGCTAAGGCTCCGCAACTTACGCAATGATCGTAAACCTGCAACCAAAAGTTAAGATCGACGCCCGCGGCTTCATGCCCTTTCTCATCGCGGTGCGGGCCGCGGTGGACGAAGTAAAATGCTGCCATTTCTCAGTGGCTCTCGTTTCCGACAAGCGGATGCAGGAGCTTAACTCGATGTTCCGCGGAAAGGATTCGACCACCGATGTGCTCTCGTTCCCCCACGAGAAAGACGATTTCGAGAACCAGCATCACACCTTCGCCCCCGACGACAACACCCCTGAGGAGCCTCATGACTTTCTCGGCGATATAGTCATCTCCGCCGAGCAGGCCGAACGCCAATCGAAGGAGGCGGGCCTTACTCTTGAATGCGAGATCAAGCAGCTCATTCTCCACGGCGTGCTACACCTCTGCGGCTTCGACCACGAAACCGATAACGGCGAAATGAACTCCCGAGAACTAGAACTCCGCTCCAAACTAGGCATCGAAGGCTGACCTCCGCCGGCGGAAACATGACCGTTTGGGTGAGTGCCCCTCAACCCATCTGACCGAAATTTGTCGCGAGCACCGTTGTCGCCGTCGGACCGCCATTGCGGCGATCAGCGCCTTTGTCGCTGTCGCAAAACTGGCCCATCCCACCTTGGCCTTGCGCGTCTAATTCCCGTCTCACTTTTCACTCTCACGCGTCTCACTTGTAAGTCTTGCGCGTCTCATTTGCGTCTCACTTTTCAACCCGTGCGTCCAGCCATTTCACATCTCACGCGACCCGTTGTGATAATCTTTTCCCATCGCTATGAACGAATCACCTCGTACCGCGGAACCATGCGTGATGGTCATCTTCGGCGCCACCGGCGACCTCACTAAGCGAAAACTCTTTCCCGCCCTGTATAACCTTGCAAAAGAAGGACATATGCCCCCGAACTTCGCGATAGTAGGGGTCGGCCGGCAGGAAATGAAGTCCGAGGAATTTCGCGACCAGATGGTCGCTAACTTAAGGGAATACGGGAGTTCCGAGGACGCCGAGCTCTTAAATTGGTTCTGCGAGCGCACCCACTATACCGGCGGCGATTTCAACGACGATAAAAAGCTCTTCGCCGACCTTAAAGAACTCCTCACCGAGGTCTGCGAGAAGAACCAAATTCCCCCTAACTTCTTTTATTACATGGCGATACCTCCCGACCTTTTCGCCAACGTCACCCAAAAGATCGTCAAAAACGGCCTCGGGAAGGAGGAAAACGGGAACTGGCGGCGCTTCATCTACGAAAAGCCCTTCGGCCACGACCTCGAATCCGCAAAGAAATTGAATGCCGACCTCCTTAAACTATTGAAAGAACGGCAGATATACCGCATCGACCATTACCTCGGAAAGGAAACGGTTCAGAATCTGTTGGTCTTCCGATTCGGCAACAGCATCTTCGAACCCATCTGGAACCGTAATTTTGTTGATCATGTGCAAATAACGGTCGCCGAAAAGCTCGGCGTAGAGCAGCGCGGGGACTATTACGACTCAGCCGGGGCCCTCCGGGACATGATCCCGAACCATATTTTTCAACTAGTTACGCTCACCGCAATGGAACCCCCGGTTTCATTCGACGCCGATTCCGTCCGCGACGAGCAGGCGAAAATACTCCAGGCGATCCAGCCATTTACACCTGAAGAGGCCCTTCATTGTGCTATCCGAGGGCAGTACGATTCAGGGTCGATCGACGGCCAGCCCGTACCTGCCTATCGCGGTGAGGAAAAGGTGTCAACGTCTTCAAACACAGAGACTTACGCAGCCCTGAAGTTTTCCATCGACAACTGGCGGTGGGCCGATGTTCCCTTCTACATCCGGACCGGAAAACGGATGCCGACCAAGCATTCCAGCATCGTCGTATGGTTCAAAAAGGCCCCGTTCATGCTCTTCCGGGACACGCCCGTTGAGCGTCTCCGCAGCAATTTCATCGAGATCCACATCCAGCCCGACGAGGGCATCACCCTGCATTTCGGGGCCAAAATACCGGGCCCAATAGTAAGGGTCGGTCCGGTAGATATGGATTTCGACTACGTAGATCACTTCGGCCAGCACATCAGCACCGGGTACGAGCGGCTCCTATTCGACTGTATGATAGGCGACGCGACGCTCTTCCAACGTGCTGATATGGTTGAAGATAGCTGGCGCATCGTCGACCCGATCCTGGACGTTTGGGGGGCTATTCCGGCCCGTAACTTCCCCAATTACGCCGCGGGATCCTGGGGCCCGGCCGAAGCCGATGCCCTCCTCGAACACGACGGCCGCCGGTGGAAGAATACCGAACCGGAAAAACATACCGAACAAGCGTGAAACTCCTCATTTCAAAAGACTTAACCAGATTGGCAACGGCAGCTTGCGACGAGTTCGTCCGCATCGCCAACGATTCCATCGCTCAACGAGGTGCGTTTCGTGTCGCCCTTTCGGGGGGATCCACCCCCGTCGCCCTTTATCAGCGCCTCGTTAAGGCCAAACTCGACTGGAGCCGGGTGTTTTTCTTTTTCGGCGACGAGCGGAACGTGCCGCCCGACGATGAACAAAGTAACTTCCGATTGGCCGACGAGCATCTGTTTCAGCCACTTTCCATCGATACTGAACAGGTCTTCCGTTGGAAAACAGAGGCAGGCGCTCCCGATGCCGTAGCCGAGGACTACAGGACCCAGATACATATCGGCTGGATCAAAGGAATGCCAACGGAAGAAACGGTCGAGGAAGGCGTGTCGCGGTTGATCACAAACGACTTACGATTCGACCTTATCATCCTGGGGATGGGTTCCGACGGCCATACCGCGTCACTTTTCCCTGGTACGATGGCGCTCCAATTCGCAAGCGAGATCGCCGTCGCCAACTGGGTCCCGCAGCTCGACCAATGGCGGTTCACGTTGACTTTCACCGCGATAAACAACGCCAGAAATGTCATGTTTCTGGTCTCCGGCAATGAAAAAGCCCACACCCTAAAGGCCGTTCTTGAAGGAAAACCCGGCCCCGACCCGCTACCCGCGCAGTCGGTACAGCCATCCGAAGGCGAGCTTTTCTGGTTCGTCGATAAGGACGCAGCCTCCGAACTAACGGCCTGACCGTTTGATTTCCGTCACCGTTGAACCTACCATCTAACCTCAATAGCTTATGGTGCTTGAGATAGCGGCGTGCGTGTCGATCCTGTTCGTCCTCGTGTTCCTGGCGACGGTCGATATGGCCTTCTCTCAGCTATCAGACCTCAGCCTAAGACGCCTCTCCGCCGACTCCGACGATACCGGCAAGGGCGCATACACGTTCCTCCGTCAGATACTCGAGGACCGGCCACGGTTCCGCTTCGCTTTATCTTCGACGATCCAGCTTCTGCTCATCACTTTCACCGTGCTGGTCACGATGTTGACGCTCCGGTACACGCAAAATCGCACGGAACTGCTGATTTACGCCCTCCTCATCGGCCTGCTGGCTACGGTGCTTTTCAGACAGATATTCCCCAGGCTTGTTGTCCGCAGCAATCCCGAGCGGATGCTTCTCTTCCTGCTCCCGATAGTCCGCCCCCTCTACTCATTAACAGCTAGAATAACGGCCCCGATTACTAGCCTATTCGCCGCAAAAGAGCAGCCGAAGCTCGAAGCCACAGTCACGCCGGATTCGCCCGATGAACGTGACGATGATGAGGACATTCAGGCTTTGCTGGAGGTCGGAGAGGCGGAAGGCATTCTCGAAGGAGACGAGCGGGAAATGATCGAGTCGATGGTCGAATTCGCCGAAACCCGCGTCGGCGAGATCATGACCCCCCGCACCGAGATCTGCTCTGTGCCGGTGGAAACTACCATTCGGGCCATCCGCGACCTGATGATCGACCAAAAGTACTCTCGCGTGCCCGTCTACCGCGGCTCGGTCGATAACATCGAAGGGATAATCTACGTACGCGACCTCCTCCAGGTCTGGGCCGAAGGCGGCCGCGAAGACCAGCCCATCGCTTCACTCCTAAGAGACCCCTTCTTCGTCCCCGAGACAAAATCGGCCGCCGAACTCCTCAAGACCATGCAGGTCGATCACGTGCAGCTCGCGATCGTGGTTGATGAATACGGTGGGGTCGCAGGTATAGTCACAGTTGAAGACCTTATAGAAGAGATCGTAGGAGAGATCGAAGACGAGGATACAGAAGAAGAGGAGATCATCGAAATAATCGAGGGAGAAGAAGGCTATTTCGACGTGCTAGGCTCGACCGAAGTAGATAAGATCGAGCGGCTGTTCGATGACCTGGACCTCGAGGATGACGACTACACGACGATCGCCGGAATGGTGACGTCTGAGGCCGGTCAGGTGCCTAAGGTCGGCGAAATGCTCACGATCCGTGGTCTGGATATCGAGATCCTGCGGGCCGACGAGAAGCGCCTCGGGCTGCTTCGTATCCGCAGGCATATTGAACCCGTCCCCGAGGGAACATCCGCTGCCGACTAGACTCCTGTGATATAATCACCCGCACCCAAAAAACGGAGGTAATTATGGCTATTCGATTAGGCGATGAAGCGCCGAATTTTACCGCGGAAACTACCCAAGGCACCGTCAATTTTCATGAATGGCTCGGTAATAGCTGGGGCGTCCTCTTCTCCCATCCGAAGGATTTCACACCGGTATGCACGACCGAGCTCGGCATGGCCGCCAAACTGAAGCCGGAATTCGAAAAACGAAACGTAAAGGTAATGGGCCTCAGCGTTGACCCGCTCGATTCCCATCAAGGCTGGGAAAAGGATATTGAGGAAACTCAGGGCACGGCCGTGAATTACCCGATGATAGCTGACCCGGATCGGAAAGTTTCGGACCTTTACGACATGATCCACCCGAACGCCAATGATACGCTCACGGTACGCTCCGTCTTCGTCATCGGCCCGGACAAGAAGGTCAAACTGACGCTCACCTATCCGGCAAGCACCGGACGCAATTTCGACGAGATCCTCCGCGTGATCGACTCCCTCCAGCTCACTTCGGAGTTCAGCGTCGCGACGCCGGTGAACTGGAAAGACGGAGACGACTGCATTATCGTCCCCTCCATCACGGACGAACAGGCGAAAGAGAAATTCCCCGCCGGGTTCAACACCGTCAAGCCCTATCTCCGGATAACGCCACAGCCCAATAAAGTAAAGGGCGAAGGACAGTCAGCGTAGGTAAGCCGAGAGGGCGGTTCACCGAGCCGCCCTCTTTGTCATAGAGGAGTTTCTTGATATGGATCTTTCCAGTCCAATGTCAGAGGCTGAAGCCCGCAACTGGGAAAAAAGTTGGGCCGGGAGGAAATGGCTGTATATCTTCCGCTTTGCCGCAGTCTTCTGCAGTATTATGATCGCTTCGAAAGCGCTCGATGACTGGCTTTGGGGAGATCCGATTGAATTCCGTTCATTTCACCTGATAATTTATCCGGTTTTAGGACTAATGGTCGGTATGGCCGCTCGGTGGTCGGGTGACTCTCGGTACAAAAGCTATTTACTCGATATGAAGCTCAAGAAAGGATTTCGAGGCTGATCGTTAAAAATGAAACTCCAAGCCCAAATCGGCGAAACAACCCACAAGGTCGAGATTATACGCAACGGTAACCGTGTGACGGCCAATATCGACGGACGTGAATACGATCTTGAGGTCTCGGAACCCGAATCGAACATTTTCCTTTTCAAAGATAACGGAAAGATCCACGAATTTTTCGTTTCGCCGCCTAAATCCGGGGCAGAAGCTACAGTTGTGTCCTCTCGCAAGGGCGATGTGGAAGTGACGCTCGTCGATCCCAAACGTCTCCGAGGCGCGGGTGCCGCCGGAGGGTCCACCGACGGGTTGGCTGAGATCAAGACACTAATGCCCGGCAAGGTAGTGCGGCTAATCGCTAAGCCTGGTGACGAGGTAGCCAAAGGCGATCCCGTTCTGGTAGTAGAAGCGATGAAAATGCAGAATGATCTTAAATCTCCGAAGGCCGGTGTCGTGAAGGAGATCCGCGTGGTCGAGGGAGCAACCGTGGGCTCCGGCGACGTTCTCGCGGTGATCGAATAGCCCTACAGCAAACTTCCGCAATACTTACAGTGCAATGCGTCCAGGTCGTGCCCCTCGGCATGACATTCCGGGCACACATGCGTAGATGCTGGTTTAGCCGCTCTGGCAAGCTCAGCCGTCACGATTCCCGTCGGAACGGCAATGATCCCGTAACCCATGATCATCACTAACGCCGCCACGAACTTACCGAAAGGCGTCTGCGGCGAAAGGTCCCCATACCCAACGGTCGTGAGCGTTACGATCGCCCAGTAGATACTTGTCGGAATATCTGTGAACCCGTGGGCTTCGCCTTCGATCACGTACATTAGCGAGCCAACTACCGTAACTATCGTAACGACAGCTACGAGAAAAACCGTTATCTTTTGCCTGCTCGCTCGGAGCGCTGTGCTGATAACGCGTCCCTCGGAGATGTAACTTGTGAGCTTAAGAACGCGAAATATCCTGAGAAGTCGCAATATCCTGATCACGAGCAAATACTGCGTCCCCGGAACGAAGAGGCTAACGTAGGTAGGCAAAATCGCGAGCAAGTCGACCAGCCCATAAAAACTCAGAGCATACTTTGCCGGCCGCCGCACCGACATCAGACGGAGAAGGTACTCGATCGTGAAGAGGATCGTAAAACCCCATTCCGCCGCGTACAATTCTGGCCCGAATATTTCCCTTATCCACTTGATGCTTTCAGCGAATACCGCGAAAACGCTGAGCAGGATCAGCGTGGTTAGCGTTATGTCAAACGCCCTGCCCGCGGGCGTCTCGGCCTCAAAAACGACCTCGTAAAGCCGGTGCCGCCAATTTGCCTGCGCGGGTTCTTTGAATTCGGTCTGCACCCGAATATTTAACAACAGAACCGAAAAAATCGCATTTTCACGCAGCAGCGAAAATGCTTCGGAGAGGTGCCGACAATTCCGTCATCAGTTCCGCGAAATTGTCGAACGTGAGCGATTGGGCTCCGTCCGACCAGGCTTCCTCCGGTGTCGGATGCACTTCCACGATCACGCCATCAGCCCCAATTGCGATGGCTGCCTTTGCGCATTTCCCGATAATGCTCCGCTTCCCGGTTGCGTGCGATGGATCAACAATGATCGGCAAGTGAGTCATCTCCTTCACGAGAGCCACCGCGGCCAGATCAAGCGTGTTCCGCAGGCTATTGTCGAAGGTCTTGATCCCTCGCTCACACAGGACCACCGATTCGTTGCCGCCGTGAAGTATGTATTCCGCAGCCGCGAGCCATTCCTTGACCGTCGCCGAGGGCCCGCGCTTCAGCAGGATGGGACGATTCGTTCTCGCCAATTTCTTCAGCAGTGCAAAATTCTGCATGTTCCGGGCCCCGACCTGCAGCATATCCGCGTGTTCGGCAACGATTTCCACATCCTCTTCGCTCATCACCTCAGTAACAACTGGCATGCCCGCCATATCGCCGGCTTCTCGAAGTAACTTGAGCCCCTCAACGCCCAGTCCCTGGAAGTCGTATGGCGACGTTCGCGGCTTATATGCCCCGCCGCGAAGGATCGCCGCGCCTGCCGCTTTCACTGCCTCGGCGGTCGAGCAAACCTGCTCCCTAGACTCCACCGAGCATGGCCCCGCCATGACCACTGCTTCGCTGCCCCCGACAGGTACATTGCTGACCCACACGACTGACCTCTCCTCCGACCTCGATACGAGCGGGAGGTTACTATCCGCCGTCTTCTTCTTTACAACCCACGAATCATGCATTTTTTGTTACTACTCCGTTCTTGTTAAAACTTGCTGGATGTCCGAGTCCATTCTTGGCCTTGCGCCGGACCTTGCGTTTATTTCCCCACTAAATAGAACAGCGTCCAATTTTCCGAATCGTCTGCTATGTCCTCAGCGAGTACCTTCGCTCCATACATCTCGACGGCCCGACGGCTTCCGATCGAGGCATTGGCGGCGTTTCCTTGCTCCGTGACCCAGCGTACGCTCGAGGCAGTATCTGAGCCGACGATTTGAGTCCAGTCCGGCTTTAAACCAAGGTAACGCCGGCACTGTTTCAGAGCCTCTACATGAGATCGAACCGTTTCGATAGTTTCCAGTTTCGCGTGTAGCGGGCCGGCAAGAACGTGACTCACCTTCAATGAAAGCTGGTCAATTATCGGAAAATGTTTCTCACGCAAGAACCTTGCTGTCCCTTCGATGTCACCCACGATCTTGTTTTTCACCGGCACGACCGCATATACCGCCCGCCCGGCCTCCAATGAACTAAATGTTTCTGCAAAATCCTCGCATTCGAGAAGCTCCGCGCCAGCGATAAGCGTCATTGCCGCTTCTTCGCTGTACGATCCGCGAATTCCCTGTATTGCAACCGTCGTCATCGTACCGCTCCCGCCGGCACTTGCAGCTGAATTCGCCGAGATTCGGCGACGATCTGCTCAAAGATCCGCATCAACCCGTCGTTGTCGATCTGCCCGAAGTTCTCCGCCGTGATCCTGCGGTAAATCTCTGACTCCCGTTCGGCGTCGACCATCGGAAGGCCCGCCGCCAACTTTAGCCGCCCGATCCGTTTCACTTCAGCCGCCCGCCGGTTCAGCAATGTGACGATCTGCTCGTCTATCGAATCTATCTTCTTTCTGCTCTCTTGAAGGCCCATGATTGCTCCTGCTTAAAAACCAAAAAGCCGTGACCATTTTCAGGTTCACGGCTTTCGATTCGGTGATCTTTTGATCCTATTCGGATTTCAACCAAACCTTAGCCGTTTCACCATAAAAGTAAAAGTAGAAGTAGCTAAAGTTGTTAAATCCGCGGTTGACCATTTATAACTCTAAGTTATCTAACCTCTGTAAAGATAAGCGACCCGTATCACACTTGTCAACCCTTAATTCTCAACCGAGCGCTTTCTCACGATTCGATCGAGATTTTCGCGAGCGATCTTTAACCCATCAGACGTCTGCACGAACCATGTATCATCTTCGATTTCGCGTTCACGCTCGACCGACAACGCACGTTTGGTTTCCTCCGGGGCAGTGCCGCCGTAAATGTTCCTCACTTTGACGAAGTTCTCAGGCGATATCGCTGCCCCAAGCTCGTCAGCCGTGATCGAAAGTTCCCGTCCCAACACGTCTTTCGATGCCCCCTGCAAGATGCCGTAAGTGATGTCGCTTCCCTGCTCGATCGCGGCCTTCACGCATGCGCCGACGATCTTGTGCGAAATCCGGAAGGGTAGATTCTCCTTACGTACGATCACATCCGCCAACTCTGTGACGGCGATGAAATTCTCCCCAGCCCGTTTCCGGAGCAGATCGAAGTTGAAGGTCGCCGATCGCAACGTTCCAGCAAACAGAGCCACGGCGCGATTCGCGTCCCGCATTGCCGAGTAGATCAGCGGCTGTAGATCATCCTCGACATCATTGATATCACCAAACGGAGTATTATGGACCGCAGTGATCACCCCGAGGGTCTGGCCTAAGGCCTTGCTGCCGATGGCCCGGATGTGTTCCAGGGCGACCGGATTTCGCTTCTGCGGCATTATCGACGATCCCTGCACGAATCCGTCAGGCAGCCGAATTGCGTTGAATTCCATCATCGCCATCAACAGAAACTCTTGAGCGAATTTGCCTGTATTGACGAGCAGCGTCGCGACAGCACCGAGCGGTTCGGTGAAATAATCCACAGACGCGATAGAGCCGTAAGAATTCACTGTCGGAGCGGTGAATCCGAGCAGTTCCGCAACGCGTTCCCGGTTGATCGGGAACCCGGTCGTCGTAATCGCTCCCGAACCGAGCGGGCAGTAGTTCATGTTCTCGAACGCCCGCTGCAAGCGGCGTATGTCTCGTCCGACGTTCTCACCCATCGCAAGCAGGAAGTGGGCCATCGTCGAGGGCTGGGCTGGCTGGGTGTGAGTGTACGCCGGGATCAGCGTCTCATGATTCTGTGCAGCGAGATCCAAAAATACCCTCCGCAGATCCATCGCAGACCGCATCAGCTGCAGGCAATCCTGCCGCAGGTGCAGACGATAGATCGTCACGTCGATGTCGTTTCGGCTGCGGGCCGTGTGGAGTTTCCCCGCTGTGTCCGGGTCGCAGAGTTTCGTTATTTCCTGCTGCAGCAAATAGAAAAGGTCTTCGAACGAACCGTCGTACTGCCGTGCCTTGATCGCGTCGAAATCTAGCTTCAGCAGTGCAGAAAGGATCTCGCGGAGCTCATCCTGCGAGATGATCCCTTGCTCAGCAAGCATCACTGCATGGGCCAGGTCTACCTGGTGATAAGCGTCGAGAAAATACTCCTTCGCATCCGCGAAACAGTCAGCAAGGACGTTGTCCTTGTAGCTTTGGGCCGGGAATTTTTCTTGCTTCTCTGCTGGCGTCGTCATAAAAATGCAAAAAGGCCCGGGGATCTGACTTCCGCCCGGGCCTTGTTTTTCAAGTTACTTGGCCGGGGCCTTCGGTAAGCTCAGGAGGTTCGCAAAGAGCCTGTACGCTCCCGGATTTCCCGTCGGCAGTTGCCGGAAGAACGAATACGAATTGTAAACGTAGTGGCCCTTGCCGAGCTTCGCGTAAACGAGCCCGCCGGTCACCGGTGCCTCGCCTTCATCCGCCGTTGACAACAGCGCCGTGTACTGCGGATCAAGTCCCGTGAGGCTGTAAAGGTTACGTTCCTGCACCCAGTTGTCCCAATCCGACGGCCCGATCTTGTTCGGGAAGTTCATCGTTACATGGTTCGGCACAAGCATGGTCACCGGAGCGTTTTCGTCAACAACGCGGACGTTCGACACACGCTGCTGCCCGTTAACGACCGACTCCATCTTCGCAGGGAACGGAGCGAGGTTCTCGCGAATGAACTCCTGCTGCTGATATTGAACGATCATCGTGCCGCCATTTCGGACGAAGTCGAGCAACCGGCCGTTGTTCGCCACGTAATCCGGACGCACCTGCGACGCCCTGATCCCGATAACTATAGTATCGAAACGCGAAAGATCGCCGGTCGAAAGGTCACGTTCATCGAGCAGCGTTACCGGCAAGCCGAGTAACCCGATCGCCTCGGGTACGCGGTCGCCGGTTCCCATAACGTAACCGACACGCACAGGCGCAACCTTGAGGTCGATCACCTTGGCTGAGATCGCCGCAGGCGAATAGCGACGATGGGTCTGGATGTGCGGGTAGGCGATCTCGTGCATCGTCAGGCCGTAATTCACTCCGCTAACCTGGGCAATCGCCGGGATACTGTACGAATCTGCCTTCGCATTTGCCGGGATGGTCACGTCGAACACTACCGCCGTTTTCTCCCCTTTGGCCTTCAAATCAAATTCGCGCGAGGCGGGCGATGCGGTCCA
>JAEZJR010000282.1 GCA_023415725.1 Acidobacteriota bacterium | reverse complement strand
TTGATATGGGGCTATTTCCACTGGGCGACCGGCTCGATCTTCCTCACGCCGACCAACCTCTCCAACCTCTCGACGCAGATGTCCGTGACCGGGATCCTCGCGGTGGGGATGCTGATGGTGATCGTTTCGGGGAACATCGATCTTTCAGTGGGTTCGGTGCTCGGTTTCGCCGGGGGCATCGCGGCCCTCTGCATGACCACCTACGAGTTCGGCCTTGTTCCATCGATACTTGCGGCCGTCCTGGTCGGAATTTTGATCGGAGCTTTTCAGGGGGCGCTGACGGCCTATCTCAACATCCCGGCCTTCATCGTGACGCTAGGTGGCCTATTAGCCTGGCGCGGGGCCGTGAAATGGCTTCTCGGCGGCTACACCGTCCCCGTGGCGGACGAAACCTTCAAGGCGATCGGGAACGAATATGTCCTGCCTACCGTGGGCTGGGGGATCGCGGTCGTGGCCATCCTTTTCGTTATGTTCATGGCCTACCGAAACGCCAAATCCGTCAAGGATTACGGTCTCGGCGAGGCGAACTACACTGGCGAGATGCTTAAGGCGGTCGTCCCGGTCCTTGGCGTGATCGGGTTCATCTGGGTTATGAATTCCTACCGCGGCATACCCGTCCCGGTGATGATCCTGCTCGCCGTAGCACTGTTCGGGGCCTTCCTGACCAACTCCACCACCTTCGGCCGATACCTCTACGCGATAGGCGGAAACTCCGACGCCGCCCGCCTCTCCGGCATCGACAATAAACGCAACGTCCTCTACGTCTATGGCCTATTGGGAGCTTTCACCGGGATCGCGGCTTTGATCTTCACGGCACGGGTCGGCAGCGCGGCTCCCGACGCGGGGGTGCTGAAAGAACTCGATGCGATCGCGGCCTGCGTCATCGGTGGGGCTTCGCTGGTGGGGGGACGTGGAACGGTTTTCGGCGCCTGCCTGGGCGCACTGATAATGGCGAGCCTGGATAACGGGATGTCCCTACTTAACGTTCGCGATTTCATGCAGGACATCATCAAGGGCTCCATCCTTGTCATCGCCGTGGGCCTCGACATGTTCGGCCGCCGCGGAAGCTAGCGTGACCCGTGATATTCCTGAGCGCTACAGATGGGCGGCGGACTTGCTCAACGTCCGCCCCGACGAACAAATCCTTGAGATCGGCTGCGGCTACGGTCACATGATAGGGCTGATTTGCGAGCGGCTGGGTTACGGTCATCTCACCGCTATCGACCGCTCTGAGGCGATGATTCGAGTTGCAAGGGCAAGTAACAAACCGCCTCTTGAATCCGGCAAAGCCGACATCCTCCATCAGGACCTGCTCGATTCGAAACTGCCGTCCGCTTCATTCGACAAGGCCTTTCTATTCAACATCAATGCCTTTTGGATGGATCCTGTCTCGGAACTCGCGGAAGTGCGGCGATTGCTGATATCAGGCGGTGAATTTTTCATTTTTCACCAGCCACCGCCCGAACACGAGATAGGAGAATTCGTCGATAGATTCAGCTTAAATCTTACTAAGAATGGATTCGAGACAATTTCCGCAAATGTAAGCGTTGTCGAAGGGAAGGAAATGGCTTACGTGATCTCGCGGCCTACCCCCCGATAAAACTCATCGTGCGGCTGGCCGGTTTGAAGGACGGATCGTTGATGTAGTGGCGGGGTTCTTTTTGCAGAACGGCGGCTTCGATGAAATCGACCACCTCGCTGCGGGTTGCTCCACTGCGGATGATGCCGCGCAGGTCATGTTCTTTCGTTGAAAAAAGGCAGGTGCGGATCTGTCCGTCGGCGGTCAGGCGGACGCGGGAGCACTGTCCGCAGAACATCTCCGTCACGGGGGCGATGATGCCGATCTCGCCGGGGGCTCCGTCGGCGAATCGGTATTTCCAAGCGGTTTCGGTCCCTCGCGAATCCCCGACCCGTTCAAGCGGGAAGACTGCGTCGATCGCCTCGCGTATTTCCCGGCCGGAAACCACCATGCCGCGATCCCATTCATGTCCCGAATCCAGCGGCATGAATTCGATCAACCGCAACGACACGCCTCTATCGCGTGCGAATCTCGCGAAATCGACGATCTCGTAATCGTTCCGCCCTCGGACGATCACCGCGTTAAGTTTCACAGGCTCGAAGTCGAATTCCTTCGCGGAATCGATCGCTTTGATCACCTTGCCGAGAGCATCCACGCCCGTTATATGGGCGAAGTTCGCCGCATCCAGGCTATCCAGCGAGATGGTGACGCGGTCGAGCCCGGCCCGTTTCAACGCCTCTGCGTGGCGTGGCAGATCAGAACCGTTCGTGGTGAGCGCGATATCCTTCAGTGCAGGTTTTAACTGTGAGAGTTTCTCGACGAGTTTCGGCACGTCCCGCCTTATCAGCGGTTCGCCTCCTGTCAGCCTGATCTTCTCGATCCCGAGCGAAACGAAAATGTCCGAAACGTACTCGATCTCTTCGAAGCTGAGCAGTGTCTCCTTCCGGGCCATCGCTGGCTCACCGTTCGGCAGGCAGTAAAAACAGCGGAAATTACACCTGTCCGTCAGCGATATCCGAAGGTCCCGGATCGTTCGGTTGTAAGAATCCTTCAAGGCCATTAGATCAAAAACTGCCCACTTATAACTTATCACTATCCACTGAAGAAATCTGATTTGCGGGATTTGAGCGACGGAGTGCTTCACCGTTTCTCTTTAATCCCGCGAGCTTTGTCCGCTTCATCGCGCTCTTTCTAAATCTCTTGACGTACTCGGGATGTTCCATCCCGGCGATGCGGTCTAGGGAAAGTGAAGTTTCGCCCTTCCTCGGTTCGAACCGCGATTCGCCTGACGGCTTTTCAAATCGGTTCCACGGGCAGACGTCCTGGCAAATATCGCAGCCGTATATCCAGCCGTTCAAGTTCGCGGCAATCTCTTCCGGCAGGGTCTCGTCGCGGAGCTCGATCGTGGCGTACGAGATGCATCGGCGCGAATCGACCACATACGGCTGCACGATCGCTCCGGTCGGGCACGCGTCGATGCATGCCGTGCAGGTGCCGCAGTGGTCTTCCCGCTCGGGCCGATCGTATTCGAGCTCGATGTCGAGGATGATCTCGCTGAGAAACACCCACGATCCGTGATCCTTCGTGATCAGGTTCGAGTGTTTCCCGATCCATCCGAGGCCGGCCCGCGCGGCCCACGCCTTCTCCATCACCGGCACCGTATCGACGCAGGCCTTCCCGTTAGTTTCCGGGGCTTGGACTTTTATCCAATCGAGCAGGGCGTTTAGTCGCTCCCGCATCAGTTCGTGGTAGTCGTCACCCCATGCATACCGGGATATCTTGCCTGCTGCCGTACCTTCATCTTGTTTATGGGGCGTGAAGTAGTTCATCGCGAGGGCGATGACTGTGCGTGCTCCAGAGAAAAGTACCCGAGGGTCCACACGTTTCTCGGGCTCCCGCTCCATCCAACGCATCTCACCGTGGCGGCCCGCTCCGAGCCACTCGCGCAAACGCTCACCTTCGCTCGCAAGCTCCCCCGCAGGCACGATACCAACCTTGCAGAATCCCAGCTCCGCGGCCTTCAACCTGATCGTTTCGGAAGTGACCCACACATGTTCAATTATGCTTCATTACGATGAAACGAAAAACGGCCGGGTGAAGCGGATCACCCGGCCGAATTCTATGTTCAAGTTCTTAGAAGCTGAACTTCGCTCCGAACTGGAACTGCCTTGGGTCGTAGGCGGCCGTCGGGCGGCTATAATAACGCCCGCCTTCTGTCCGCTCGCCCCATGCGTTTACATCGGTGAAGAACGGGCTCGCCGATGCTTCGTTGAAACGATTGAACATGTTGAACACTTCGCCGATGATGTCCAATTTGAACCGCTCGCCGAAACGGAATGAACGGGTCAGGCGGAGGTCGACCGACGCGTAACCGTGGGTGAGCCCCATGTTGCGGCCGAGTGTG
Organism: Acidobacteriota bacterium; assembly: GCA_023415725.1. Classification (GTDB taxonomy): domain Bacteria; phylum Acidobacteriota; class Blastocatellia; order Pyrinomonadales; family Pyrinomonadaceae; genus OLB17. The sequence goes on along the minus strand of JAEZJR010000282.1, from coordinate 1,600 downwards.
CCGTTGGCGAACCTTCCGTCAACGATCAGCGGCGTGCAGCCCGGGGTTCCGGGAACGCACAGCGTACCGTCCGGCAGGACGCTCGGGCGGTCGGTTTGCGAAGACTGGTCGTTGTTCGCGTCAACATTCGTGATGATGTTGAACGGACGGCCTGAAGATAACTCGATGATCGGAGCGACGGTGAAATCTGAGAAGATCCGCTGCCACGTGCTGCCCGAACGCCATCCTGTCGGCGACGCCAATACGCCGCTGAAAACGAACCGATGACGCTGGTCGAACAGCGAATTCGCCTTTTCCAGATCGAACCGCGTCACATCCTGCGGGATGAGAAGCGTCTGAAGGTCGGACGAGTCGTCGATCGAATGCGACCAGGTGTAACTCGCGAGGAAGGTGAAGTTGTTCGCGAATCGGCGCTTGAGCTCGACGTTCATCGCGTTGTAGCTAGAATTACCGTCGGAGAGCTGGGCATTGACCGCACCGAAGGGCGTAAAGGTGCCCGGCGTCCTCAATGTGCCGGTAGCGGCCAGCGCCGCATCGAGCACCGGCTTGGTCACCTGCCCGCCAGATAGTGCGTACGCGAGGAAGTAGTTCGGAGCGTTCGGCCGGAAGAAATTCGCTATGGCCGGGGCGATAACCCCTCCACGCGTCGTGACGGCGATCATCCCAGGGATGGGCTGTGCCACGATGTTGGTGCACTGCGTCGGGGTGACCGTGGAGACGGCTTGCGTTGACGTCGGGAGCGTGCCGAAGCAGCGGCGGTAATTTTCGATCTGGAACGCGGTGTTCGGCGTGTTCAGGTCCGTAGGCCGCGGCAGGTGGTGAGCACCCACGTACAAGTAAGAGACGCCCAGCGACATATTTGACGTGAGCTGTTGCTCGATTCCGATATTCGCCTGTGTGGCGTATGCGTATTCTAAGTTCTTCGCGACCGGAAGCGTAAACGGCAGTACCGCGCCGAAGCCGGAATATGTCTGGTCGTCGAAACGCTGGCGGCCGAATTGATACATCGCCGAAGGAGCCACGCCCGGTGTGAAAACTCCGGGGCCCTGGGCAGCACAAATGGGAGTCTGAGTTGCACCGGGAACACAAACTGTTCCTTGGAAAACCTGGGCGGCGTTCAGGAGGGCCGTTGATGCCGGACTGCCGGCAGTTAGTACGGCCTGCTGCTGCTGCGACGCATCCGCGATATCGGAGTTGAAAGCCACCGCAAGCAGCGGGTGGTCATAGTAGAGCCCGATCGATCCGCGGATCAGTGTCTTGCCGTTTCCGAACGTGTCGAAGGCGAAACCGAAGCGCGGGGCCCAGTTGTTCGTGTCGCGCGGAATACCCTGCTGCACGCCGAGAGCGTCCTGAGCGGCGAGGATGTCGCTCGCCGACAGTGTGATGCCGGTAAGAGGGTCGGTCAATCCGATCGGAGCAATGGTTTCGGTCAACTCAACGTCGTAACGGATGCCGTAATTAAGCGTCAGCCGCTTGGTGGCCTTCCACGAATCCTGTGCGAAGAACGCGATCGGGCGATTCTTGATCTCGGATACGGGGTTGCCGAATCCCTGAATGTAATTTGAGGGGAGTCCGAGCCCGTAGCTCTGAACCGGGGTGA
>JAEZJR010000237.1 GCA_023415725.1 Acidobacteriota bacterium | reverse complement strand
GTTCAATTCCCACCCGAGGCCGATTCGTCGTCATCCTTGTCATCCTTCTTATTCGGCACCTTGATCTTGGGCGAATCATTCTCCGCCAATTGCCGCCATAAAAGAGTGATGCTCTTGTCGTCGGCGATCTGGACGATCCGGAACACGACGATCACGTCTTCGCGTTTATCGTAGTCCATCTCATTGTACCGGACGCCGTTCGCCGATTTGACCACCTTCCCGCGAAAAGCTAATCCGCGGTATGCATAAGTAACTCCCTCTTCCGCCGGCAAGGTAATGGCGTATTTGTAACCGCCATCATCCAATCCTCTACGGAACGACGCGTGAGCCTGCTCGACCTCCGCAAACGTCGCAGACGGTTTGATACCCGCGAGGAATCTAATTCCCGGAGATCCGAGCACCACGGATTCAAGCGGGACGTCCCCGAGTTTCGTCATTAGTCCGAGCATGAAGATCCCGGTGATGTTCAGCGATCCGTCTTCATAGGTTATGTCGGCGAGGTGCCTGATGCGGTAGTTTTCCGTCCTGAACGAGAATGAATTCCCGGCACCGGGCATCGTGTATTTAAGGCACTCCTCACTAGCGCTGACCACTTTCGCATTTGGAGCGCAGCCAGTGTTGGGCACCAGCCGGAAGATACCTGTCCCGGGCAATTTTAAGAATTGGCTGTATTTTTCAGTCAACTGCGGATCCGGAGCGATCGCGCTCAGTTCCTTCCCGGAGGGCTTCCTGTACAACGGCGCCACCACCCGCTGGAGATAAGCGACCCTAGCTGAAAGCATGTCCGACTCAGATACGGTATTCAGCGGGAACATCAACTCGAGCCGCCGCATATCCGAGATCGCCGGATCGGTCCGAATATTTCTCGCGGGCACCTGCTGAGGCGTCGACGTGTTAGTCGAGGTATTGGTCGGCTGCTGCGGTGGCGGTGGCGGTTGCTGCGGCGGAGGCTGTTCCGGTGGCGTACTAGGCGTCTTTGGGTTTTGCCCCAAAACCATCGAAACCGAAAGGGCAAAAACTGCGAACAAGATTGTCGACCGCATACTTCTTCACCACCTTTTTAAGGATAAGGAACTGTTTCTGAAAACAAAGGATATCACCAATCGGCCCGAAAACACAGATTATTTGCTGATCAAGGATCCATTAGCCAAATGAAAAACCGCGTCATGGAAGCTGTACCACGACGCGGTTCGATCGAAAAGAGCAGAAAGTTAAAGTTTGGCCCTTAAAACGTCATTAACGACCTTCGGGTTCGCCTTCCCTTGCGACGCCTTCATCACCTGCCCGACGAAGAACCCGAAGAGTTTCTGGTTACCGCCGCGGTACGCCGATACGTTAGCTTCGTTAGCGGCTATCACATCGTCCACAATCTTCTCGATCGCTGCCGTATCGGAGATCTGCTCGAAACCTTTCTCCTCGATCACAACCGCCGCGGGTTTGCCCGTTGCGAACATCTCCACGAAAACTTCCTTGGCCTGATTATTGTTTATCTTGCCGGACTCCACCGTTGCCAACAGTTCGGCCAGGTCCTCTGCAGACACAAGGCTTTCCGAAGCCGACTTTCCGGAATTGTTAAGTTCTCGGGTAAATTCACCGAGCACCCAATTGGCGGCCAGCCTTGGATTTGCCGTGATCCTTGCGACCGTTTCGTAGTATTCCGCGAAGTCCTTTTCCGCCACAAGCTGCGACGCGTCTGCGTAATTGAGCTGATATGTCGCCATGAAGCGGTCCCGCCTTGTGTCCGGCAGTTCCGGCATGCGGGCTTTGACCGTTTCGATAAATTCAGCTGAAACTTTCAGAGGCTGCAGGTCAGGTTCCGGAAAATAACGATAATCGTGGGCGTCCTCCTTTGAACGCATCACACGCGTGCGGTTGTTCTTTTCGTCCCAAAGTCGCGTTTCCTGTTCGACCGCCTCGCCGGCCTCGTGGGCCACGATCTGCCGTTCGATCTCGTACTCGATCGCCTTCTGCATGAAGCGGACCGAATTTAGGTTTTTCAGCTCGACCTTGTTGTTGAACTTCTCGTCGCCCACGCGCCGCACGGAAACGTTCGCCTCACAGCGTAGATTGCCCTTCTCCATATCCGCGTCGCTCGCTCCGACCCACTGCAGGGCCCTGCGTACATGGTTCACATAATCATAAGCTTGCCACGAAGTGCGGAAGTCAGGAGAGGTCACGATCTCTCCCAATGGAGTGCCCGCTCGGTTCAGATCGACATAAGAGTACTTATCCACATCTGGCAACCCTTCGTGAACGTTCTTTCCCGCGTCCTCCTCAAGGTGCATCCGTTGGATGTGAATCGTCATCGGCTTCCAAGTCACGGCGTGGCCGTGCTCGTCGCGGTCGGCGGTCATGATCGTCAACTTACCGTTCGCGGAGAATGGTTTATCGAACTGCGAGATCTGGTAACCCTTTGGAAGGTCAGGATAGAAATAGTTCTTCCGGGCGAAGATGGAGGTTTCCTGTATCTCTAACCCCAGTGCCAGGGCTGCCCGTGCACCGAGGTCGATCACGTTCTCGTTCAAAACCGGTAACGCTCCGGGCAATCCCAGACAAACCGGACAAGTGTTCGTATTCGGCTCGCCGCCGGTCTCGACTGCACAAGAACAAAAGATCTTCGTCTTTGTGGCCAACTGGGCATGGATCTCCATGCCGATGATCGCTTCCCAACCTTCTTTCATAAATAAAAAACGCGAACTAACAAGATGATAGTTCGCGTCCGTTGGCAAAATCAAAAACAGCCGCTTATCTTCGGCGTCCACCTCTGCCCGGCGCTCGGTTGAGCGGCAGCGGTCTCAAAACCTGATTGCCTTGTATCACGCCGCCGGGAGTGTAGCGATACGTGGGTACCGAGAACAGCGGAAGAAGCCTGTTTCGCGGGTAACCGCGAAGCGGCACATAGCCGGGAAACCTGTTGCCGGATCCGAAACCCCGGCCGAAAATGCCGGGATATCCATAGCCGCCGCCGTAGAAGCCACCATAGAATCCTCCGTAACCGTAATTTTGATGGATATCCTGCGACTCAGCGATGGTCTCGCGCTCAAGGGCGAGACGGTCAGCGTCGAGACCGAGTCGAGCTCGATCGATCTCAATTCGCTCCTTCTCCAGTCTGGCCTGGCGGAGTTGCTCGGCGAGTTGGAGGCGAGATTCCATGTCCTGATCACGCCTCGCTTCGAGTTCCTCCGGCGATGGCATGCCGAGCCGCTCGTAATTGTCACGGTATTCCTGTTCGGCCGCTACACGGCGGTCACGGAATTTCGCGAGGTCCGCGTTCGTGACCGTCCGGACAGCCCGCTGAGCCTCGACCAGAAACGCCGTCGAAAAGACCACAATAAATAACGCAGCGATCTTTTTCATTCTAATAACCCCCTTTGTTGTAATAGTAGCATCACGATGCAATAGCGCCTGCCCGCAATCTACCATCCCCGCTGCCATGCTTACGTCGCCTGGGTTACTAAAACGTTTAACAGGTCAAAACGCCAAACTCACCCCTACGCGGCCGCTCCTACCGGGCGTCCGAAAGCCGTTCTCGGAATACTCCTGATCCAGCACATTCTCCACGGTCCCGAACACCCGCAGATTGAGCTTCTCCCTATTGAGCGGGAATGTGTAACCCGCAGTGAGGTCGAGCCTTCGATTACCATCAAAACGGTAAACGTAGGTGTTGAACGTAGAGTTACTGAAGATGGGGGCCAGATAATCGCTCGCGAACAGCACATCCGCATTGATCCAGAACCGTTTGATCCGCTGCGTCGCGACCAGTGTGAATTGGTGCTTCGGTATCCCTAGTGCATCGATCACGCCGCTGCCGGACACTTGGGGTTCCCGCTGGTCGCTGTTCGTGAAGGTGTAAGAGGCGAAAATGTCCGTCGAACTGCTAGGCTTCACCGCTGCGCTGAATTCCCCGCCCCGGGCGATCCCGCCTTTTTGATTAACGTACCCGCCGAACGGTCGCGGCGTGGCTCCGATGTCGTCGACAACGTTCCCGAACCCGATCGTGTCGATCAACTTGGTGTAGAAATATGTAGCTGACAACTTCACTCGCTCGCCGGCGAAATACTGTTCCAATCCGGCGTCATACGCGATCGACCTTTCCGGCTTAAGACGCGGGTCGCCAAGCGCAATGAATTCCGCCCCAGCGAAGGTGCTGAAGAACGTTCCGTACCTCTCATACAACGAGGGCACGCGGTAACCGTTCCCAACGTGAGCTCGCAATTTCGTACCAGTTTGCTGGATGAAATACGACGCTGCCGCGTCGAACGTATACGCGGCAGGCGGAGCGTCCACGTTGAGATTTGAATACGGTGCATTCGCAAGGCTGAATTCAGGACGCCCAAGGTCGAAGAACTGTGCACGGAAGCCTCCCGCGATCTGAAGTCTTCCTTCCAGAAGGCTCAGCACGTCCTGCAAGAAAACTGTACTGCTCGATTGCGACGCGCGGGTGAAGAAGTTATCTATCCCGCTCGGTGTGAGTCCTTCATTTCCGAATTTCTCTCCCTCGAACTCGTAGCCGGCCTTGATGTCGTGCACGCCGTTCGGCGCCCAATTGAGCGTTGCGTTGCCGGTATGGATCGTACCGTCGAATAAGCTGAGCGAGAATCCCGAATTGTCGTTAGTCCGCGAGGTACGCAACCCGGAATAGTATCCTCGCAAAGTAGCCCGATCGCCCAGGCTATGGGTTAGCACCAACTGGCCGCTTAAGAACTTCGACTTCTGATTCGCCAAGGGATCGTTAATATCGGTAACGAAATTGACGCCTCGCAACGCGTCGATAATGCCGAAGTTCGAGAAGGGGACATTGGCCGTCGTATCCGGGTTCGAGTTCAGACGGACATACGCGTCAGAAATGAAGAACCGGCCTGAGAGATTCGTGCCCTCGAAAGGGTTGAATTCGGTCCGCGACTGGAAATTGGTGTTGTGAGCGTCGTCCTCACCGTCGATGCCTTCAGTGTAAACCGTTCGGGCGACGGCGATGTTGAAGCCGAATTTGCCGTTCTTTGTGCCATCGCTCAGATTACCGCGAAATCGATGAAGTCCGAGCCCACCAGTTGCATACGAGATTTGCCCGTGCGGTCCCGATTGCGGCATCGGTGTTTGAAGATCGACCGTCCCGCCGATAGCATTCGTGCCGTACAGCGACGATCCCGACCCACGCAGCACTTCTACTCTTGAGACGCTCGTTAAGGTGAGGTCCCCAAGGAACGGCGAAGCGTCGCCCGTGATCGCGGACGGGTCACGGAGTCGCACCCCGTC
>JAEZJR010000145.1 GCA_023415725.1 Acidobacteriota bacterium | reverse complement strand
GTGTAGGAAGGTGGACGCCGTTTTACATTCCGACGTTTACACTCCCTGGAGGGTCCAACCCGTCGATTCAGAGTCCGTGCTCGTCGAAACGTATCAGTACAACTATCTGGAGGTGAAGCTCGGCCTTCTTGGGGCTCATCAAATCGAAAATGCACGGACCGCAGTCAACATAGCTCAAGCACTCGAGATGGAATTGGGATTCAAGATCGAAGATACCCACGCGATCGTTGGCGGTTTGGAATATGCCCGTCATCCAGGCCGGCTTGAGTGTATCGGTGGATTTCTTCTTGATGGGGCACATAATCCTGCAGGGGCAAGGGCCTTGGCGGAGTATCTCCGCGAATTTGTTCGCTCGCCGATCACGTTGATCTTTGGAGCCATGCGTGAGAAAGCTGTTGATGAGATCGCTGAGACGCTATGGCCGCTGGCGGAGAAGGTGGTTCTGACGCAGCCTTCGAATTCGAGGGCATTGACTGCGGAGGATTTGGTGCAGGCACGGCCTGAGTCGTTCGATGAGCGGAATGTCACCAAGACGGACACGGTCGAAGAGGCTATCGAAAAGGCGAGGGTCGTTGCTCCGGACGGAGGCGTGATCGTAGTTACGGGCTCCTTGTATCTCGTGGGCGAGGTGAGAAAGGCACTACTTGCGAACCGCGACATTTGAAATTTCAGATCTTAAATTTAAGATTAAACCCATGCACAAATTAGTACTTATCCGTCACGGCGAGAGCGAGTGGAACAAGGAGAACCGATTCACGGGGTGGAAAGACGTCGATCTGTCGCCGAAGGGCAGGGAAGAGGCGAAGGCGGCCGGGCAGTTGCTGAAGGCCGAGGGGTACACGTTCGATGAAGCGTATACTTCGGTGCTCAAACGGGCGATCCGCACGCTTTGGATCATCCTCGACGAGATGGACCTGATGTGGATCCCGGAGACGAAATCGTGGCTGCTGAACGAACGCCATTACGGGGCACTTCAGGGCCTGAACAAAGCCGAAACGGCCGCGCAATACGGCGAGGAGCAGGTACTTGTCTGGCGGCGCAGCTACGACGTGCTGCCCACGCTGCTCGACGAAACGGACGAACGGTGGATGGGGAACGATCCGCGTTATTCCAACATCGACCCCGAGATGTTCCCGCGAGCGGAGGCACTTAAACAGACGGTCGAACGCGTCGTGCCGTACTATCAATCCGAGATCGCCCCGAAGATCGAGGCGGGAAAGCGCATCCTCATCGCCGCCCACGGCAACAGCCTGCGCGCACTCGTGAAATACCTCGACACCATCTCCGATGAGGACATCGTAAGCCGTAACATTCCAACGGGGATCCCGCTCGTTTACGAACTCGACGAACACCTGAAGCCGCTCAAGAGCTACTACCTCGGCGATGCCGAGGCCGTCGCCGCGGCCGAGCAGGCGGTTGCAAACCAGGGCAAGGCAAAATAATCGGTCAAATTGATTCGCTAGCCCCAAATTTTTAGACAAACTCGCCGACCCATTTCAAAATCAAACACCCCGGCCGAATCCCCTCGGCCGGGAACATCCAAACTCGCCCCACCAATAAACATGATTAGACGAAATTCGATCTATTTGGTGCTGATCGTTCTGATCGCGTCCTCCGCAACATTGGGACAGACCACTCGCCGGCAGACTGCGCTTTCCGATCTCGACATTTCCCGCGGGCTTAGGGAAGCCTTGAACAAAGGCGTCCGCAATGCTGTTGCTGACCTCGGCCGGCGTAATGGGTTTCTGGACAATTCGCGGGTCCGCATACCCTTGCCGAAGGAATTGCGGCGTTCCGAAAAAGCCCTTCGGGCGATGGGGCAGGGCCGCCGGGTCGACGAATTCATCGAATCAATGAACCACGCGGCCGAGGAGGCTGTGCCGGTCGCTCTGGACATTTTCGTCGATTCGATAATGCAGATGACCTTCGACGACGCGCGTCAGATCCTGTTTAGCAGGCAGGACGATGCTGCGACGCAATTCTTCCGCCGCACGAGCGAAGATCGCCTCCGCGAGGAATTCCGCCCGATCGTTGAGCGGTTCACGGAACAGGTTGGCGTCACGCAGAAATACAAGCAGATGATCGGCCGTTACGGTTTTCTCGGGCGCGTAGTCGGCCAGGATGCTTCGGACATTGACGGTTATGTCACGGAAAAAGCATTGGACGGATTGTTCCTCCTGATCGCGGATGAGGAACAGCGTATCCGCCGCGATCCGGTCGGCCGTACATCAGCGATCCTTCGGGCAGTGTTCGGAGCCATCAAGTAGGCCGGCGGGGAGTTAAAGTGAAAGGGGAGAAGGGAAGCGATTTCCTTTTCCCCTTTTTCCCTTCTATACTCTTCAACTTCGTATGCCCTGGCGACAAGCCCTCTTCATCCTGCTCGTATTCATCTGCCTCTCGCCGATCGGTTCACCGCCGCTCGCGCTGGCTTTGGGGCTCGCGTTGGCCCTCTCGATCGGTAATCCATTCCCGGGTCTTTCGGGGAAGCCCACTAAATACCTGCTCCAGGCATCGGTGGTGCTGCTCGGGTTCGGGATGAACCTCGGTGCCGTTTACGAAGCGGGTAAGAACGGCATCCTGTTCACCATCGCGACGATCTTCGGCACCCTGACATTGGGCTATTTCGTGGGTAAGGCACTGGCCGTTCGAGAAAAGACATCTGCACTTATTTCGTCCGGCACGGCGATCTGCGGCGGAAGCGCGATCGCGGCTGTAGGCCCCGCGATCAACGCCGAGCACGAGGAAATGTCCGTTTCGCTTGGCACCGTTTTTATCCTCAATTCCGTAGCGTTGTTCCTGTTCCCCTTGCTTGGCCACGCGCTCGGGCTTTCGGAAGACCAATTCGGTATCTGGTCCGCGATCGCGATCCACGATACGAGCTCCGTCGTCGGGGCTTCACAAGCGTACGGCCCGCACGCGATGGCGGTCGCGACTACGGTGAAGTTGGCCCGTGCCCTTTGGATCGCCCCGGTCGCGCTGATGTTCGCATTCATCTACAGAAAAAAGGACGCGGCTTCCAAAGCGAAGGTCAGCGTCCCTTGGTTCATTTTTCTGTTCGTGGCGGCGGCGGCCGTTCGCACTTACGCCCCGACGTTCATGATCCCGAGCCTTTTCGAATCGCTCGTTAACCTTGCAAAAGCGGGAATGACCGTGACGCTTTTCCTCATCGGCGCTTCGCTCAGCCTCGCAACGTTGAAGGCGGTCGGCGCTCGCCCGCTCATACAGGGTGTGCTGCTCTGGATCGTGATCTCCGTCGTATCCCTTCTGGCCGTATTCGGCCTCGTCTAGCCGAGAAAAGTGACGTCCGGCGGAAATTGCGGGATCGGTTCCGGCGGCGACGGGAAGGGGCCCGGATTCGGATCCGGCGATGGGTTAGGCTCCAGCGGCGGATCGGTCACCGGGTAGGGATTCGGATCGTTCGGCATGTCCGGGGGAGGCTCCGGAATTACCGGCTCGGTTGGGGATATTATCGGGTCCGGTTCTAACTGTTCCAGTCGGTTTTCTGTCATCGTTCCTCCTTGATCTAGATACCCTCAGGATACGTTTCCGGAACATCCTCGTGTGTCCAGCTCGATACAGGATCGAGCGGTTTTACGGCCTTGGTTCGGTCGAAATGGATCACTGCGTTGAACTGCCGAGGCAGGTCCGCATAAAAGTAATGGCTGACCCGCTCCGTCTCGGGGCGGTATATCACGCCGATCGCCCTCTCAAGCATCGGTAAACTTAACGCCTTCGCCACCGTCGGCCTGCTCAGATCGAGGAAGAAACAAGATTCCCCGCTTTCATGGAAGGCCCGTTCGTACGAATCGGGGTGCCCGTCCCGCACCTTCTTCAGCTGAGCCGGGTCGTCCCAATTCGTGGCTGCCGTGACACTTCCGTGAAATGTCGTGAATCCGATATTCACCGTCGTGTGCGGGAAGTTCTCGCGCACCAGTTGCCCCACATTCCACTCACCCTGGTCGCCCATGTCGGTCGCCCGCGCGTCGCCGAGATGTGAATTGTGCGCCCACACAACGATCTTCTTCGGGCGGCCCTGTTTCTCGAGTAGATCGGCGAGGGCGATCAGCGTTTCGGTCATGTGCCGATCGCGCAGATTCCAGCTCGACACGCGCCCACGGAACATCTCGCGGTAATATTCCTCTGCATTCTTCACCAGTCTTGCGTTCTGCTCTGCGAAGAAGTACTCATCACGGGCGACAAAGCCATCTCGGCTGATGTAATCCGCGGCCCGATGCTGTAAGTCTACGAGCTGTTTTACCGCCTCGTCCTCGCATGAGCTCGAAAGATCGTAGCTCGCCGCGTAACCGTAATGTTGTGGGTCCTCGCCGAACGCTTCGAAGCACGAATAGCGGTAACGTGCCCGCCTCGCCCCTTCCGGGTCCGTTCTATCCAAATACGAAAGCACCGCCTGCATCGACGAATGGAGGCTGTAAAGATCGATGCCGTAAAAGCCGACGCGGTCGTCCGGGCCGCGGTCGTCGTTCGCCCCGCGCATCCAATCGACGAATTCCAGCACCGCCTCATTCCGCCACATCCAAAGCGGAAACCGCCGGAAATCGCGAAGCGATTCCTCGGCGGTCATATCGTTGCCCGAGCCTCTTACGAATCTGTTGACACGGTACGCGTCAGGGAAGTCGGCCTCCACGGCGACGGCGGAGAAGCCCTTCTCCTCGATCAGGCGTTTCGTGATCTCCGCCCGGCATTTATAGAACTCGTAGGTCCCGTGCGAGGCCTCACCCAGCAGCACGAACGTGGCATCTCCCGCAAGATCCACCACCTCATCGGGGATATCATCAGGGCCGTCCATCCCGACGGCCGCCTGCCGGATCCTGTCCAAAACGTCCGAGCGCATAAGCTTATTTCATGGGGTCATGCCCCCAGTTCATCAATGAGTATCTCCAATTCGATGCGAAAACGTCTCCCGGAGGTTTCTCCCTTCGATGCTGCCGCACGAATCCTACCACCGTCTGCATATGCTGCAGATCATCCTCGGTGTATTTGTCTCGGCGTTTGGACATGATCTTCAATATTCGCTTGCCCGATTCATGCCCGCGCGTGCCTGCCTTAACTTCATCCTTGAATCCCAGCTTCTTCGAATCGGGCATGCTCAGCCAGCGTTCAAGCTGGTCGGGTTTCAGATTCACCACGCTGCGGAATTCTTTGATCACCTGATCGACGTTCAACTTCGGTGTCTTCCCGTTCGCCTTCTTTGTGGCCGCCTTTACGGAAGCTGTCTTCTTCGCCGGTGCGGTTCGCTTTGTGGTCGGCTTTTTCGCTGTCGGCTTTGAAGCCGTGGCCCGCTTCTTCGCCGTCGCCTTTTTTACCGCTTTCTTTGCCGGTGCTGAGGCTCTCTTCGTTTTCGTTCGTTTCGCCGTTACCGCCTGCTTCTTGACTGCCGCGGGTTTCGTCTTCGCTCCGGCTTTCTTAGCGGGCTTTGCCGTTTTTGCGGCGGGTTGCTTGGCGGCCTTCTTCGCCGTTTTACGCCCTGCCGCTTGTTTTGTGGGAGCGGTACTGCTGTTCGAGGCGCTGCGGGCCTTAGCCCGTGGCTCCTTTTCGACCTTCACGGTCTTCTTTACTGCTTTCTTCTTCGCTACCTTTGCCATCCTTGTCTCCAGAGATCTGTTTACCGAGGTCGGCCGGGTCGAAGTAGGCGAAGAACCTTGTTATCTTCTCCCCGTCGTGCTCGAAAACGCTCACGCCCTTATATCGGATCTCCTCCCCATCGGCAGAACGGCCCGTCGTTTCCCATTCGAGTGCCGATGTTCCATCGGAGACGATGCGGTTCATGAACGCCGATTCCAGTTCCGCGAACGTGCCGCGGTAATTCGTCCAGAATTCACGCACGCCTTCCGTGCCTTTCAACGTGTCCTTCAATGCCGTGTTGCCGATCTCGCAATTCTCGGCGAACAGCGGCATCATCACTTCAACGTCGCCTCCATTTTCGAGCTCCCCCAGCGCGTGGACGAAATTCTCGGTAAGTTCCTTCCTCATATGCCCTCCCTCGCTTAATGGATCACCTCACCGGGTTTCAGTTCGTTGTTCTCCACAGCCTCGCGGTCGATCGCCGACGTTATGAAGTCGGGCACGAGGTCGGACCGGCTTTCCAGCCCGGTCGCGAGTCGCTCCCCAATGCCGCCCTCGCCGGGCAGGAGCGCCGTGGTCGACCGCATCATCGTCGACACCATCTCAGGGAAGAGTTCGCCCGCCATCGCCGCAAGCTTCGCCTGGATCGTAATGACGAGTTCGGACTTTCCGAGAGCGATCGCGTCGATGATCTTCGCCGCCGCGCGCTCGACGTTTATCGACGTCGCCGGGGTCGCGTCCATCAGGCTGAACATCGCGAATTCCTTCTCGTTCTGACCCTTGAAAAGAGCATTTAAGTGGCTGCCGGTCCGCATCAGCCCCGGGTAAATGGTCGTTACCTTGATCCCGTCCTTTGCCAGCTCATTACCGAACGCCTTCGACAGACCGGACAACGCGAACTTGCTTGCGCTGTATGGGGCGAGATGCGGCACCGCCAATTTCCCGCCGATCGAGACTATGTTCGCGATGTGCCCTTCACCGCGCCGCTTCATCAGCGGAACGGCCGCCTGCATCGTGTGGTACGGGGCCCAGAAGTGGATGTCCATCGCGTCGTGAAAATCCTTGTCGGTCTGTTCCTCGAGCGGCCCGACCTGTATCACGCCGGCGTTGTTGATCAG
>JAEZJR010000095.1 GCA_023415725.1 Acidobacteriota bacterium | reverse complement strand
CGTTCCGTTTGCGAAAGTGCATCAGCACCTGGTTGACCGTCATGCGGTGCAGCCATGTGGTGAACGCGGAATCGCCACGGAAGCTACCTATTTTCCGGTAAAGCTGGATGAAGACGTCCTGCGTCAGGTCCTCGGCTTCGTGAGCGTTCTGGAGCATCCTGAGACAGATCGAATAAACCCTCCGGTGATGCCGCTGGTAGATCTCCTCAAAAGCCCCCATGTCGCCCGCGGCCGCCGCCCGCGTCAGGTCGAAATCCTTGGCGGTCGAGTACGAGGCGATCTTTTCCGCCGCCGCACCGCCGCCAAAAAGGCCGCCTTCGCTGCTGATGACCGGGAAATTTAGTGTTTCTGCTGTCATTTCCTTGTTCCCCCTGGACTACCCTTTACTTCAAGCGCCGTGCCATTTGCCGTTACGCTATGTAAAGTGTTGTAAATTAGACGCTGTAGCCCCGTATTTGTTCCATTTTCTCGGGCATACCTTTGTATTCGCTGACCATCAAAGCAAGGATTCACGGCAGTTTGCGGCGGTTTTATACTTTCTGCTGCACGATATCGTATACTCCGCGCGCTTTTGGTCGTTTGAGACACCACCCCCATGATGCTACGATACCAATCCCGGGCGATGAGTAAGGTATTCCCGGGTACGCCGTACCGAAATATGACGCTTTTTCGCCCATTCAAGACAATTTTGGTTGTTTTGATCGCGTTCGCGGTGCTGGCACCATTATCTCTGCACGCGCAGTATAAAAGCCTTGAGGTTTCGGAAACGGACGGGCTGCCGGTGATCATCAAGCATCTGCCGGAGTGGGAAAAGGTCAAGGACGAGGCCAAACTAACCAATTCGGTTGCGGAACTGAAACAGATGCTCGGTTCGCGGCCCGTTCTCGACGTGATCGAGATGTCGGCCGGGGCGGAAGCGGCGACCGCTGACTACCCCGCCGGTCGACTCCTCCTCATCGAACATCACACGCCGCAGTTCGCTTCCTCTAACGACGCTGCGATCACCGCAAAACTTGTCGAGACGGGCGATAAATCGGTTGTTTACAAGCGGATAGGCAATTACAACGCTCTCGTCTTCGACGCCGCTGATCCGGCCGCCGCGGAGGCTCTGCTCGGCCAGATCAAATACGAAAAGGCTGTGCAATGGCTCGGCGATGATCCGTTCTTTGTCGATAAGGTGGAACGTTATCTGGTCGGAACGACCGGCGATGTGCTGGTTTCTACGGCACTTTTCATTGTAATGTGCATGGTCGGTGCCATCGGCGTAGGTCTGGTCGGTGGGTACGTTTACTTCTCGAAACGCGAACAGCGCCGCCTCGCCCGATCGGCTTTTTCCGATGCTGGCGGGCTAACACGGCTCAACCTCGACGAACTTACGGAATAGCTATTATGGCAATTCCGCCACCAGTCGCTCGATATCCTCTGAATTGTTGTAGAAATGCGGCGCGATCCTGAGCCGGTCGTTCCGCGGGCTGACGACGATGTTGGCTTTCTGCAGATGGGCCGCAATGTCGCTGCAGTGCATACCGCCCCGATGCTTTACGCATACGATCGCTGACTTCTCGTCCGACTTACGCGAACTGATGATGTCGTAATCCATACTCGTGAGCATCTCGCAAAGTTGATCGGTCAGGTCGAGTAGATAGGTATGGATCCGATCGAGCCCGGTTTCGGAAAGCAACCTAAGGCTCTGCTCCAGTCCGTAAAACAGCGATGACGGCCCAGTGCCGCTCTCATAGGCAAGAGCGTTCGGCTTCCACGATTGCTCGCGATCCTCAAAATCCCACGGCGTTTCGACGCTGATCCACCCTGTAAGCGTGGGTTCCACTTGTTCCCGGGCCTTATCGGATAGGAATAGTATTCCGCAGCCCTCCGGAGCGCACAGCCACTTATGGCTCGCTCCCGAGGCAATATCAACACCGAGGCCGCTCAGGTCATAACCACGGGCCCCGAAGCCTTGGATAATGTCCACCGCGAACAGCGCGTCAACCGCTCTCACCGCTTCGCCTATTCTTTCGAGATCAGCCGCGAACCCGCTCGCGAATTGCACCGAGCTGATCGTGACGAGCCTTGTATTTGAATCGATAAGGGAAATGAACTCGTCCAGATCGATTCGGCCTTCCCGTTCCGCACAAAGCCGCAATTCCACGCCGAAGCGGTCGCGTATCCTTCGCCAGGGGTAGTAATTCGCGGGGAACTCACCGGCGAAGCTGACCACGTTGTCGCCTTCGGCCCAGTCGATCCCACCGGCGACCGCTGCAAAACCGTCCGATGTATTGCGTGTAAAGGCGATCTGGTCATCCCGCACGTTCAGCATCGAAGCTGCGAGTCCGCGGGCCCGGTTCTTGGTGGAGATCCATTCCGTGTAATGTTCGGAGCCGTGATTCGAAACATCCTTGAGCTGCGACATCACCGCATCTACGGCAGGCTGGGGAATCGGTGAGACGGCAGCGCTGTTCAGGTAGGTGTATCTCTCGAGGACGGGGAAAAGCGACCGTATTTGCTCGTTCATAAGTGAAGAAACATTTTGACAAAACCGTTAGCGAAAGCTAACGTTTACCGATGGCAGACGGCGAACTCCGCCCGACGCGAGCTTCATCAAAACACCCTGATTATGGCCCTTTTCCGGCGCAAAGACCAATATGACTTCGGATTCGTGTCTTCTGCGGACGACCGCGACATCCAGGTCACCGATATTAAAAAGGAAGGCCGAAACGGGTTTCTCTATGAGAGCGCGAGACTCTTCCGCGATGTGTTTCTGATCATCGTGGTACTCATCCTCGTCGGGGTGTTCTTCATACAGCCTGTAGTCGTGGACGGGAGCTCGATGCTTCCGCAGCTTCACGATGGCGAGCGCCTGCTCGTCAATAAGTTCGTTTATTACAAGGTGCAAAGCGTGAGCTGGGGCCATCTGGAACGCGGCGACATCGTTGTCTTCTGGTTCCCCGACGATCCCGATAAAAGCTACGTAAAACGGCTCATCGGCCTCCCCGGAGAAACGGTTGAGATCCGGGACGGGAAGGTGTTCATCAACGGGAACGAGCTTCCGGAGAATTACCTTGACGAGGAGCACAATCGCACCAAACCGAGCTTCCCGCCGCAGAGGGTCGAGCCGCACCACTATTTCGTGATGGGCGACAACCGCGACAACTCTTCGGATTCTCGCTACTGGGGGCTCGTACCCGAAAAATACATCTACGGCCGTGCCTTCTTCCGCTATTGGAAGCCGGAGAACATTGGCACAATCGAACAGGGACGCTACCCCGAAAACCTTCAAACCGCTCCCGAGAACGACATGCGGGCGGAAGAACAGGAGTAGGCTCGTTCACCTCCTCTTCACGATTCGGCACTCACTACAGCACTGCGGTAAACTGTTTGTTTATGTCTAACCGCATTAAGGCGATATTGGTTCTCGAGGACGGACGCACGTTCGAGGGAGTTTCGTTCGGAGCTCAAGGAGAAACCTTCGGCGAGATGGTCTTCAACACCTCGATGTCCGGTTATCAGGAGATTCTCACCGATCCGTCGTACGCCGGGCAGATCGTCTGCATGACGTACCCGATGATCGGGAATTACGGCGTGAACGAATCGGACGTCGAATCTCGCCGCCCTTGGGTGGAAGGTTTCGTCGTCCGTGAAGCCAGCCGTGTCCACTCCAACTGGCGGGCGGGCGGCTCACTTCAGGAGTACCTTAAGGAAAACAACATCATCGGCATCGAGCAGATCGATACTCGGGCCCTCGTCCGCCATATACGCGACAAAGGCGCGATGCGTGCTGGTATCTCGACCGTTGAATCCGATCCTAAGAAACTTCTCGACAAAGTACTCGCGTCACCGGAGATGAGCAACCGTGAGCTCGCGACCACCGTCACCGTCGAGGAAACGTTCGATTATCCGGCGATGGATGAGACGCGATTCCACGTCGTAGCCTACGACTTCGGCGTCAAAACGAACTCGCTTAGGGAGTTTGCAAAATACGGCTGCAAGATCACGGTGGTACCCGCTGAAACCTCTGCCGAGGAGGTACTCGCCCTCAAGCCGGACGGCATCTTCCTCTCCAACGGCCCTGGCGATCCGGCCTCGATGAAACGTATAGTCGAGGAGATCAAGAAGCTCACCGAATCTGAGATCCCAATGTTCGGCATTTGCCTGGGGCACCAAATCCTCGGGCAGGTGTTCGGCGGCGAAACATTCAAAATGAAGTTCGGCCATCGCGGCGGTAACCAACCGATAAAGGACCTGACCACCGGCAAAATCGAGATTGCCTCGCACAATCACGGATTCGCCGTTAAGCCCGATTCGCTGCCCGCTCACGTAGAGGTAACTCACGTCAATCTAAACGACAATACTGTCGCGGGACTTCGGCACAAATCCCTTCCCATATTCTCCGTCCAATACCATCCGGAATCCGCACCCGGACCGCACGACTCAGAGTATTTATTCCAAAGGTTCATAGAGCTGATGAAAGGATAGACAAAAAGACCGCCAAGATTGGCGGTCTTTCTTATTTGTACTGTGGTCCGGCTTACTGGCCGATACCGTATATATAAGGTGCGATGATCAGCGAGACGATGGACATCAGCTTGATTAGAATGTTCATCGACGGGCCCGATGTATCCTTGAACGGATCGCCTACGGTGTCGCCGGTGACCGATGCTTTATGCGGCTCGCTTTTTTTGTAGTACATCTCGCCGTTGATCTCGACGCCTTTCTCGAACGATTTCTTCGCATTGTCCCACGCCCCGCCGGCGTTGTTTTGGAACATACCCATCAGAACGCCCGAAACGGTCACGCCGGCGAGAGTTCCGCCGAGAACTTCAGGGCCGAATGTGAATCCGATGATCACCGGGGTGATGAGTGCGATCGCACCCGGCATCAGCATCTCGCGGATCGACGCTTTGGTCGAGATCTCGACGCATCGCTCATATTCCGGTTCCGCCTTGTATTCCATGATCCCGGGGATTTCGCGGAACTGCCGGCGAACTTCCTGCACCATATCCATCGCGGCACGGCCGACCGCCTGGATCGCCAATGCCGAGAAGATGAACGGGATCATACCGCCAACGAACAGGCCCGCAAGCACGTTCGCTTTGTATATATCGATCCGATCGATTCCTGCTATGCCTACGAAAGCTGCGAATAGGGCCAGCGCCGTCAGGGCCGCGGAAGCTATTGCGAAACCCTTACCCGTCGCTGCTGTGGTGTTTCCGACGGCATCGAGGATGTCGGTGCGTTCGCGGACTTCGGGGGGGAGTTGGCTCATTTCGGCGATGCCGCCGGCGTTATCGGCTATTGGTCCGAATGCATCGATCGCCAGCTGCATGGCGGTTGTGGACATCATCCCGGCCGCGGCGATGGCCACGCCGTAAAGGCCTGCGAAGTAATAACTTAGGACGATACCGGCGGCGAGCGTGAGGATCGGGATCACGGTCGACTTCATCCCCACCGAGAGGCCGGCGATGATGTTCGTAGCGTGGCCGGTGGAGGATTGCCGCACGATCGAGTTGACGGGCTTTTTGCCCATCGCGGTGTAGTACTCCGTCACGTAGGACATGATCGCACCCACCACGGTACCCACCACGATCGCGTAAAACACCCCATTTCGGTCGAACGAGTTTGACCTGAGCGCAAGCGAACCCGCGGGCAGCAGCCACATCACCACGAAGTAGGACGCGACTACCGTGAGGATGATCGACGACCAGTTGCCGAGGTTCAAGGCGTTCTGAACGCTGGACTTATCGTCGCTGATGCGTACGAAGAAGGTGCCGATTATCGAGAATATCAGCCCCATCCCGCAGATGATCATCGGGAGCAGGATCGGCGACATGCCGCCGAACGCGTCGGTCACACGCACTTCGTTCCCCAGCACCATCGTGGCCAGGATCGTCGCAACGTATGACCCGAACAGGTCGGCCCCCATACCGGCAACATCCCCGACATTATCCCCTACATTATCGGCTATTGTCGCGGGGTTCCGGACGTCGTCTTCCGGGATGCCGGCCTCGACCTTTCCTACCAGGTCGGCCCCTACGTCGGCGGCTTTTGTGTAGATGCCGCCGCCTACGCGTGAGAACAGGGCGATCGATTCGGCGCCGAGGGAGAAGCCCGTGAGCACCTCGATGACGCGGGTCCATTCTTCGCGGCTTCGGCCGAAATCGGCGAATATCGCGAGGAAGATGATGAACAGGGTTCCCAGCCCGAAGACCGCGAGGCTTGCGACCCCGAGGCCCATAACCGTACCGCCCGTGAACGAGACCGCGAGGGCCTGTTTAAGGCTGGTCCGGGCGGCCTGGGTGGTGCGGACGTTGGCTTTCGTGGCCACGCGCATACCGATATACCCGGCCGTAGCTGAAAAAACCGCCCCTATCACGAAGGCCACGGCTATTAGCCAGTGGGAGTGGATCAGCCGCCCGTTCACCTCGTGGATGGTGCCGGAGTAGGCCAGCAGGGCCGCCGTTACGACCACGAAGATGCTGAGCACCTTCCACTCGGCCTTCAGGAAGGCCATTGCCCCGTCGGCGATGTGCTTGGCGAGCGACTTCATCTGGTCGGTGCCCGCGTCCTGTCGGCCGACCCAGGCGGATTTGAACGCCATCACTATCAGCCCGACCACACCGAAAGCGGGCACCAAATAGATCACGTAACTGTTCATATAGCTT
>JAEZJR010000061.1 GCA_023415725.1 Acidobacteriota bacterium | reverse complement strand
CCGTAGCGCGGAATGTGCAGAGATGCTCGATCGCGTGCTTAAATATCGCGACCATGCTCCGCAGGAGGTCGAAGTTGAGCAGTAAGCAGTAAGCAGTAAGCAGTAAGCAGTAAGCAGTAAGCAGCGGACGAGGGTCGGCCGCTTTTTGTTTTGGTTACTGTTCTTAGTTTTTAGCTTTTCGCTTTTCGTGCTCGCTACTTATTGCTTATTGCTGGCAGCTGATTGTGGTAGAATATAGTTGGCGAAAGAGGTTACTGCGTAGTTTGTTACTGACGCAATAATAATTGAGCCAACACTTGAATTGAGGGGGGCCGATGCCGGTTCCAGTGCGAATCCCCAAGGGGATCTCGCCGGAGGTTCCGGCTAATGCGTTCTCTAAGAGGACGTGACGCCACCCACCTGTAAATACAGGTTCAATTCATGCGTTCGGGACGGCTATCTCGGTTTCTTTCGCTAAAACAAAATTCGATCGCCGCTTGGGCTAAATGTCCGGCGGCGATTTACTTTTCGGGCAGTTCCAGGTCGGCTTCTTTTATCTTCTCGCCGAGCCGGTCGCTGGTTTCTAGCTGCATCACAG
This sequence comes from Acidobacteriota bacterium, assembly GCA_023415725.1. GTDB lineage: Bacteria > Acidobacteriota > Blastocatellia > Pyrinomonadales > Pyrinomonadaceae > OLB17. The sequence continues at coordinate 23,553 of JAEZJR010000061.1, read as the reverse complement.
CTTCCTCCTGCAAACGGGCCGCTTCGAGGGCGAGCGGGAGTTGCGACGCGCGTGCGGCGAGTTTCTTCAGAGCGACCTCTGTGTCCGCGAGACTGCCGCCCCGGGCACCGGCGGCTTCGATCATTTCGAGCCTCGATTCTGCCTCGGCGAGCATCTGCTTCGCTTCCTCGTGGATGGAGTTGAGTTTCACCGTGTCGGTCTTAAGTTGCTCCAGGAATGTTTTTGTATTCTCGGCTTTCAGCGATCTTAATTTGAATTCGCGCCGCTTAGCTGCCTGGAGTTCCCTGCGCGAAGACCGAACGATCCGGGTTGCGGTAAGACGTGAAGCAAGGGTTTCGCGGTAAGCGTCCAGTATCAGAGGGTCCGCGATCTTCAGAGCTTTCAATGCCCTTTTTTCCGCCGGTTTGAGTTCTTTTCGAAACCATTCGATCTCGTTGGCACCGATGCCTCCGATGGCGATGCGCTCACGCATCTCAGTGGACCAACGCTGGTGCTTTACAAAGAAAAATGCCGAAAGCCCGAGGCCGATCAGTAATCCCAGGACCGTAGCGACCGCACCGAAAAATATCGTAGAAATGACGATGGTCGGCGTTCCGGCAAAGATCGCCGTCAAAATGAGAAACACTGTAAGAGGTAAAACCGTTAAAGCAATTGGCGCCGCGATCCCGGCGATGCGGAGGTTTCGTCCCCTTGCAAGGTCCCTTTTGGTCACCTCGGTTGTCGGTACTATGTCGCTCATTCTTAAGCGTTTACTTTACAAACAGTGCAAAGTTAATTCAAACTATCGGCGGAATTTGATTTGGATTATGCGGCGGTTCTTTAAAGCATCAACGAGCATTCTGGCCGTGGCGCTGCTCGCGGTATCGGCACTTTCGCAACAGCACAAGGACCCGGACCGTCAAAACGTCCGCACGGTATCGATCCCCATCTCCATCTTTACGAAGCAGGAATTGAAGGAAGACCGCCTGCAGGAGTTCATCCAGATCGACCGCCTTCTCGTAAAGGAGAACAACGAAGATCAGCAACTCCTCTCGATCCGCAGTATCGACGAAGCACCGCTTTCGCTTGCCATTCTCGTGCAGGACGACCTTACGTCGAATTTCAACTTGCAGATCGAGGACCTGAAAGAATTCATACGCCGGCTGCCGAGAGGTTCGCGCGTGATGGTGGCCTACCTGCGCAGCGGAACCACCCAGATACGTCAGAGATTCACGAACGATCTTGGCCGTGCGGCCGATTCGCTGCGTATCGTCGCGTCATCGGCGACGGCCGGTCCGAGAAACCCGTACGACGGCGTGGTTGACGTGCTTAACAGATTCGATGGGTTGCCGGCCGGCCGGAGGGCGATCCTGCTCGTTTCGGACGGGGTAGACGTTTCGAACGGCGTTGAAGGTGCGTCGCCGGGCCAAAGCTTAGACCTAGACAGGGCGATATTGCGTGCACAGCGGCGTAACGTTGCGGTGTTCTCGTTCTACTCGCCTACAACGCTGACTGAGAACGGAAATTCGCGCTTGGTACTTTTCGGCCAGGGCTCGCTGCAGAAATTATCGGACGAGACCGGCGGGCGTGCTTTCTTCCAGGGATCACTGGCACCGGTCAGTTTCGAGCCGTTTTTCCGGGACCTCAGCATCCTTCTGAACCGGCAATTCCTGTTGACCTACCTTTCTACGCACATGAAGAAGGGGTATTACAAGGTCGAAGTGACCAGCACTAACCCTGAGATCAAGGTCGAGCACCCGAAGGGCTACTACTATCGCTGATCTAGTTGAGGCGGTACTTGCACACCGGGCACACGCTCACGTCTTCACGCAATAACAATCCTATCCAGAAGAAAATTATCGTGAACACCAAGAGTAGCGCGAAGGTGATCCACCCCGCCGTGGAAACGCGCCTCTCGATCACCGGGAGGTAATGCGTGCCACAATTAGGGCAGCGGTAGTTGCCGGTGAGGTCCCGGGGTGTATTGGCGATCAGCCCCTGCGGGCCCACGGGAAATTGCGGACGGTAATTTGTCGACGGAACATGCTCCACGGTCGGCCGGGCGCCTTGATTGCGGGGCCCCGTCTTAGTCTGGAATTCATCCGTTTGCCAGGAATAAGGCCGGCGATTCGCCATCGGGTCGGCAGGCTGGAAATAAGGGTCCGGCATCGGATGGCCGCAGAACCGGCAATACTTGCTCTCAACGGCGTTCGCCTGCCCGCAATTTGTGCATGTATTGGTCACCACTATTCTTCCTAACGCAATTGTATCCCGAATTGTTCTAGAATCTCATCCTCTCGCCGCTGCGGATCGCAGCGTAGACCGATTCGACGAGTTCCACCGATCTGAATCCATCTTCCGCTGTGACGGGTGGGAGCGTGTCGTTCAGGATCGCGTCGATGAACGCCCGGTCTTCCTGTACGTAACCCCACCGTTCCTCTTTTTCGACCATGTGGAATGAGCGGGTCTCAAAATTCGCATCCATCCCGCGCGAATCGAGAAGGCGTTCCATCTCTTCGGTCATTATCGTTCGGTGATGACAAAAAACCTCGATGCGCTCGAAGGGGAAATGCCAACTCGCATCGGACGACGAGGCGAAAGTGCAATGGAAGCCACTTTTGAATTTGAAAATTATCGAGAATTCGTCCAACTCCGGATACTCGTGCTGAGATCCGTAAGCGACGAGTTCATCAATTTCCCCGAACTGGAACCGCATCATGTCGAAAAGATGGATCGTCGTTTCGTAGAGAAAGCCGCCGGTAACATTCACGTCGCCGGTCCAAACGGGATTTTTCAATTCCCCGCGGTTCATCTTGATATGAGCGGAATGTGCTTTGTCTTCCTGCAGTAATTCCTTAAGCGTCGCGTAAACAGGAGCGAATCGCCTGTTGTGGCCGACCTGGAATACGCCTTTGCCGGCGTTCGCGGCATCGCGGAGTTCGCGGGCGTCGTCGATCCCAATCGAGAACGGCTTCTCGCAGAAGACATGCTTCCCTTCAGCGATCGCATGCAGAGCGACCTCTTTATGTGTTTTGTTCGGGGAGCAGACGAGCACCGCATCGCAGTTCTGCATCAATTCCTCGCGCGATGAGCATACTTTCCCGCCGATGGTTCGAGCGGTAAGTTCGGCGCGCTCTGGAACGATATCGTAAAGGGCAGCGATCTCGGTTCGCTCGTCGCGTGAATGTATCCTGCCGTGGACGTTGCCAATGTAGCCCGTCCCGACGATTCCGATCCTGATTTTATCCATTGATCAAGTGGGACAGACTTTTGAATCTGTCCATTTTGTTACTAGAAAATACTTAGAACTATCTAGACTAGTTGCCGGCGAGTCCAGACTGCAAAGCTTGGCCGATATTGAGAACCTGCTCGGCCGCGACTTTTGCCTTTGCAGCTACCTCGTATGGGTCCTGCTCCCAGTATTCGGGGCGGAAGATCTCGACGCTGGCCGGCCCCTGGTAGCCGATCTTATCAAGCCGCTCTTTGATCTCTTTGATCGGCAGGATGCCGAGGCCTGGATAAAGCCGTTTGGAGTCATTCAGTTGGTCCTTCGGCAGGTCCTCGGCGTCGTTGATGTGCAGGATGAAGAGTTTCTCCGGATCGAGGCGATCGATGGCTTCGAACGAGGAACCGCCGGCGTAGAAATGGTAGGTATCGATAACGTTCCCGACCGATTCCCTGCCGACAAGTTCTACGATCTTGCTTCCGAGGTCGAGAGTTTGAACGGAATTTCCCGCTTCGCCGAGAAACTCGAAACCGATCTTCACACCGTACCGTTCAGCGATATCGGCAAGTTCGTTCAATACGCGAACCGACTCACCTATCGTTTCCTCCTCGGTTTTCGGACCCTGGCGAAGCGACCCGGGAACCGCGAGAACGTAAGGGCAGCCGATCACGGCAGAGATCTCTGAGAGTTTTGCGCACTCTTCCTTGATCGCCGCGTAATCGTCGTCGCTGCGCCATGTTATGTGCTCCAGCGTGTTTATCGAAAGCACACCGACGTCGGCTTCGGCCAAAAGAACCTTGAGGTCGCCGACGGTATGCGTTTCGAGGTATTCGTAAAGCTTATTGGAACGGAGTTCGACAAAATCGTACCCGGCGGCCCCGGCGGAACGTATGTCCGTTTCGAGGTCGGCGGTCATTGTTGTCGCCCCGTTTATCGCGATCTTCATAGCAACAAATTTTATCACTCGTGGCCGTGCCTTGCGACTTCGGGGCTCAAGGCACGCCTGCCGAAAACTTTTTTTGTAGCGCTTTAAAGGGATTGGTGGTATAGTCCGCCGCTATAGGGTGAATTCGGCGGGCATGTGGTCAGAAGCCCATTCCGCGGGCCCAGGTTCCCCCGACAAAATGTGATGTAACGGTTTAACCAGGCTCGTGCGCCTTTTCGGCCGGCCCCCGCCGCACAGGGGGTAACGGAGGCTCTCCCTATGCCTAAACAAACGACGGGGCGGGATCTCTCCCGCAGGATAATCGAACTCTCAGACAAGATCGCTGAGCACAGCAAGAAGCTAACACAGGAGGGTTTCGTTCCCACGAAGAAATTCGTTGACGAAACGTACCACCTGACCAAGCTGTGCCGGAAACTGATCGAGGAAGCTGACGAGTTGCACTCCCGGCACGAACGTTTGTAGTTCACGTTCGATCTTCCGTTCTCTCCGGTCCCACTTTACCTAAGCGTTCCACTCGCCCTGCCCTTCACGTTCCACATTGTATCCGCGTTCGCGGAGATGCGATATAACGTCTTCGGCGTGACCCTCGTCGCGGACCTCCAGGATCAGCTCGATGCCGGTGTATCCGAGCGGGGCCAACCAGATCGCTCGTTGGTGATTAACCTCAATCACATTCCCACCCGTCTGGCCGACGCATGAAAGCATCCGGGCCAGGCTGCCCGGACGGTCGAGGACGAGCAATTTCAGTACTATGTAGCGCCCTTTGCGAACGAGAACCTGTTCGAGCACGCGCGAAAGAAGGTTGCCGTCAATATTTCCCCCGCAAATCACCGGGCAAACCACATCGGACTCCTTCAGCTTCACCTTCCCCGAAAGCAACGCCGCTACACCCGCTGCACCTGCCCCTTCGGCGACGATATGGGCGTTCTGAACACAGTGGAAAATGCCGGAAGCGATCTCTTCCTCAGTGATCTCGACCACCTCGTCGACAAAGTCGCGGATGATCGGCAACGTTACGTTGCCGGGACGCTTTACGGCAATGCCATCGGCGATCGTCGGTTGGGCAGTGGCCTCGAGAGGTTCGCCTGCGGCCAGCGATTTGTTTATTGAAGCCACGTGTGAGGCCTGCACACCGACCACACGGACCCCGGGAATCAGGGCTTTTGCAGCGATGGCCACGCCGGAGACGATCCCTCCACCACCTATCGGGACGACGATGACCGTGACAATCGGGAGAGCCTCGGCGATCTCACAACCAACCGAGCCCTGCCCCATCACGATCAACGGATCATCGAACGCGTGAACGTAGGTGTAGCCGTACTCCTTTTCCAGTTCCCGCGAGTGTGCGACCGCCGCGTCGAAACTCTCCCCATAAAGCACGACCTCGGCGCCCAGAGCTTTGGTCGCAACGACCTTAGCCAACGGGGCGTATTCGGGCAGGACGATCGTCGCTTTTACCCCGTTAAGCTTGGCCGCCAACGCAACGCCCTGAGCGTGGTTCCCGGCTGAACCGGTGCAAACGCCGCGGGACTTCTCCTCGTCCGAGAGCCGCGTGATCTTGTTATAGGCCCCCCGCACCTTGAACGAACCGCCGCGCTGGAAACATTCCGCCTTGAGGAACGTCCGAACCCCGATCTCGGCGCTAAGCTTTTCGTCGGGGAGGATGGGCGTCGGGTTGATTACACCCTGAAGCAGGCTGCGAGTTTCCTGTATATCGGTGATCGAAACCGTCATATATTTATTGTTGTGAGCGATTATAGGGGTTGTGAGGCCAGATTTAAACGGGAATACCACCGGAGAGAAGCTAAGAAATGAATAAAGAGGATAACTGAGGATAAATGGAGGAAAAAGAAATGATGACTGAGCTTCTCTCCGGGTTTAGGTTTTCAATCCGCTCTTACTGCTTATATCGAGCGTTCCTTCTTTTGTATTCCACCCTAAAACGCGAGGGTTGATCCGAAAACGTATCAGAAGATCCGAAAGTTCCGATAAATTTTCGCTGTTCGGGGAATTTTGACAGTTGATGTATATTTACCGTTAGCCTAAACACCGGAGGAAAAGATGGAAATATTCGGCGGAGCCGCGTTAATGCTCCTGATCTTTCTGGGTATCGCATTGCTCACGGTCGCTTGGAAGACCATCAAGATCGTGCCGCAATCGAGCGTGCTTCTGATCGAGCGGTTGGGCCGCTTTCATCGCGTGGCTCAGAGCGGTTTGAATATCATCGTGCCGTTCTTCGAATCGCCTCGTGGGGTTTATTGGACCAACGTACGTCCGGGCCTGACCTCCATCGACCTTCGTGAACAATTCATCGACCTTCCGCCTCAACCCGTCATCACTCGCGACAACGTGACGATCAACGTCGATTCGGTCGTCTATTGGCAGATCACCGATCCGATGAAGGCTGTGTACGAGGTCGCGGACCTCGTCGGCGGTATCGTGCAGCTGACGATCACCGGCATGCGCTCGGTGATGGGTGAGATGGACTTGGACCACACGCTTTCTTCCCGCGATCAGATCAATGCAAAGCTCCGGCTTATCCTGGATGAGGCTACCGACAAATGGGGCGTGAAGGTGACGCGCGTGGACGTGAAGAACATCAACCCGCCCGAGGACGTCCGCATCACAATGGAAAAGCAGATGACCGCTGAACGGAACCGCCGCGCCCTGATCCTGCAGGCGGAGGGCGACAAACAGGCCGCTATCACCCGCGCCGAGGGCGAAAAACAGGCTGCCGTTACGCGAGCGGAAGGCGAAAAGCAATCCGCCATCCTCGAGGCAGAAGGCGCCGCGCAGGCCCGACTTGTGGCCGCCAACGCCGAGGCTCAGGCAATAAATCAGATCACGCAGATCGTCGGGAATTCCGAACAGACCGCCCAATACCTGATCACTTCCCGCTACATCGAATCGCTACGTGACATGACGCGGACGCAGAATTCAAAGGTGATATTCATGCCTGTGGAAACATCCGCGATGCTCTCAAGCGTGGGAGCGTTGAAGGAAGTTTTCGCGGAAACCGGCGAGAAAAAAGATGCCCAACTCCCCCAGACTCCCAAGACGCCTAGAGAACTGAACCGATAGGAGGCTTGATAAATGACCTGGGTGAAGATCAGTTTGGTCGCCGTAGTTGCGGCCCTCACAGCGGGAGTCGCTCTCGCATACTGGTACGGGATGATTTTCAACCCGACGCCGTCGGAACCGGTGAATGCCGCGTCTGTCTACGACTTCATGCTGAAGGACATCGACGGAAACGACGTGAAATTGGATAAGTACAAGGGCAGCGTCGTGATGATCGTAAATACCGCCAGCCGATGCGGCTACACGCCTCAATACGAGGGGCTGCAGAAGATCTATGAAAAATACAAAGATCGCGGCTTTGTTGTGCTCGGCTTCCCTGCCAATAATTTCATGGGACAGGAACCCGGGACCGAGAAGGAGATCAAGGATTTCTGCACCTTGAAGTATAACGTTTCATTCCCGATGTTTTCGAAGATCTCCGTAACCGGCAGCGACCAGCACCCGCTTTACGGATATCTAACGAACAAAAAGACCAATCCCGAATTTGGCGGGGATATATCGTGGAATTTCAATAAATTCATTATCGGCCGCGATGGCAAGATCGTTGGGAGATTCGGATCGAAGGACAAGCCCGAGGACCTAAGCGTTATCGCCGCCATCGAACAACAACTGGGAACGGGAAACTGAGAACTGTAGCTATGTTCAGTCGTTGAGAGGAAACTTCTCGATGACCTTATAAACCGAGCCGCCTGGCCCGAGTTCGCTTTCGTAAAGCACGATCTCGCGAACATCGAAGCTGAGCGGCTCGACCTGTGTCTGCAGGAACTGTATTGTAAGTTCGCGTGTGCCGCCGGGCCTGCGGATACGTCCGAGCGTGAGGTGCGGGTGAAAGCGATGCCCTTCACGCTCGAAACCGAGCCGCTCACATTCCGTGTCGATGGCCATTTCAAGGGCGAAGACCGTTTTGGAGTCGCTTTGAACCGCGATCGAGATAACGCGTCTTCCGAGCAATTCAGGTTTTTCTAAATGTAATCGAAACGGCGATGCCGAAGCAGCGATCCTGGTCAGAGATCCGATCAGTTCCGCTTCCCGTTCCGGCCCGGTGGATCCAAGGAACTTAATGGTTATGTGGAGGTTCTCGGGTTTCGACCAACTGATCCCTTTACCGGAATGCCGGGAACGCAAGCGGCCGATCGTTTCCGAAGCGAGGCGTCTCGCCTCTTCGGAAATATCGGCCGCGATGAATAGCCGTTTCATCAGTTACCTGCGATCGAGGTTTTCGTCGTAAAGCTCGCGGTAGATGCGGTAGTTGGTCATCACCTTGTAAACGTAATTCTTCGTCTCGGCGAAGCCAACCTCGGCGGTGAAGATGCCCGGGTCTTTCGGCTTTGAGCGATTCAGCCAGCGAAGCGCGTTGTCCTCGCCGCCGTTGTAACTCGCAGCTATGCCTTCGTAGAGCCCGCCGAACTCGTCTTTAAGAAACTTGATATATTCGGCACCGATCGCGATGTTGGTCGCGGGGTCGTAAAGGTCATCGGGCTGCAGGTTCGTGTAGCCCGCCTGTTTGTTGAATTTGAGAGCCGTGTCGTAAACGAGCTGCAGCAGCCCACGAGCGCCGGCAGGCGATTTCGCTCCCGCCCGGAACGAACTTTCCTGCTTCATTATGGCAAGCAGGAATCGGGGATCCACGCCGCGCTTTTTTGCCTCACGCAACACGTGAGTTTGGAACTGCACCGGGTAATCCGAGTAATCCCTCGGAGTCACGCTGGAGATTAGTTTCACGCCCGGCCCCGAAACCTTATCCGCTGCAAGTCCCGAGAAATAAGAAGTTGGGCTCGGCGTGATAGTACCGAAGAAAGTGGTTGCAGATCTCGATCCTTTCGATTGTGCGAACGCACGGAGGTACTTCACCTCGTCCGCTGTCGCCATCGAACCCGCGAACGACCTTCCGAGAAGCGAGTCGGCAGTAGAAACCGCGTCGTTCCAGCGTTCCCGGTAAATGTCCATCCGGAGTTTGGCATGAAGAGCGTTCACAGCAGTGGGTTTCCCGGCGAATTTGGTTGTAGTCTTGGCGACCCACTGGTTAGCCTCGTCGTATTTACGAGCCTCGCGAAGAGCGTCAATGATGTTGAGGTGGGCGGATTCGATCCGCTCGCCCTGCGGGAACATTACCGTGTACTGCTCATACGCCTTAACGGCTTCGAGATTTTTGCCCATGCGGACGTAAGATGCGCCCTTAAAGTTCAATCCTTCGCGCCCGTCCTTGGTCATGGAGTAGTCATTTGTAAGTTTGTCGAACCACTCCACTGCCTTGTCATACTCGCGCTCCCACATGTACGAACGTGCGGTGCCGAACAAGGCTTTCGGCATGCCGGCATCTTCCGGGTAGTTCGCCATGTAGACCGCCCAGTGCTCACGTGCCTGCGGGAAGAGGCGGTTATCCATGTATATTTGCGCCCTCGAGAGGTGCTCGGCGGGCGTCATCACAGGCAGTTTGCCCGAGGCGGCTCGTGCTATTCGGTCGGCTTCGGTGATCCGCCTTAGAGAGGCGTCGGAAGCCTGGGAGAAGCCAAGTGCGGAGAACGCAAACAACGCGAGCAAAACTGCGATAGATCTCATAATTATTTACTGCCGGTGGAGAATCGAGGCGTCGCTGATTAGCTTATCCGACTTTTAGACGAAACAGCAACGGGCGGGGTTGTTCAGCTTTCTTGTTGGTTGGCTTTCGCGATGGTGTAAAGGGCGGATTTCGTCTGGAAGGGGGTAAGACCGGGGTGAACTTCGAGAAGCTTGGCGATCACCCCGACGATGTGGGGGCAGGCGAAGCTGTTCCCCGTTAAATTTCTGTAGCCCCCGCCCGGCCAGGCGGTGCGGATGTTAACACCAGGAGCCGTCAACTCGATCACCTGTCCGTAATGGAAGCCGAACTTCATCGGATCCTGCTCGTCGCTCTTGATCACGGAGATCAGCGAGGATGAGAACACGGACGGAAAACTCGGCTGCGGCAGGTTATTTGCGGCCGCAACCACGATACAACCGGCCTGATATGCGCGATCGAGCAGGTCGTGGAGCGGAGCGAAGAATTGCGGTTTGGTCGTGCCCAGGCTGAGATTTATAACGCGATAGCGTTGCTTGATGGCCCACTCGAGCCCGGCCAGGAACGCCATCCCGTCACCGAGGCCTCCCGGCCCGAGAACCTTGATACTGTGCAGCTCGACATCGGGCGCGATGGAAACGATTATCCCGGCACAGGCCGTTCCATGGCCGGCCGAGTCACCGGCATCCGACGGATCGAAGACCACCTTCTTGTTATCCAGCCGGGCCTCGACCGAATCGGCCACCCGTTCCGAAAGGTCAGGGTGCGCAGTATCGATGCCGCTGTCGATGACGGCGACGGACACGCCGCGCCCGGTTGCGGACCGCCATCCGTCATCAGGCGAAATGTGCAGTTCACGGGCTTCGATGCCTTTTTCGATCGTTGGTGGAACTGTGGTCATCTATGTCCGCGGACTCAGTCTCCCAGGAAGCTCGTACCCGTATCCTGATGCGTGTAACGCAGAACAGCTGCGAGGATCTCGCGGCAGAGGCGGCGTTCGGCTTCGCCGCGGCCGGCTATCTCGCGGAGCATAACGGCGAGGTCCATCATTTCACGGTGCTCGACGCCGCCCCGGAAACCGTCAAGCCAATCCCTCACCTCGTCCACGTCGAATTCGTCCCCCTCTTTCACGATCTTTTGCCCGAGATCGCGGATCAACTTAGCCGATTCGTACGCCCTGACCAGTGATGCGATCGCGTCGGAGAACCGCGCGGCCCGGTCCATTTCTTCGGGTGAAAATGGCTGATACGGCGGCTCCCCTGCCCTATTGATATACTCGAGCACCCCGATAACTTCCCCTTCATGCCGCAGCGGTGTGGCGAGGATCATCTCTGTCGAATAGCCCGTTGCCTTGTCGACCTCTTTGTAAAAGGCGGCGTCCTGTTCGACGTTCGACACCGCGATCGGCTGGCCTGATGACAGCACGAACCCTGCGATCCCCTTTCCCGCGGGGATAGTCATGTTTATCAACTGCTCCGCGACCTGGCCGATCGCACAGAGGAACCGAAGGTCGCCATGTTCGCCGTCTCGGATCAAGACCGAGGCCTCCGTCGAACCGATATCGGCCGCGGTCGCTTTGAGGATGTCCTCCATCGAACGCGTAAGCGGTTCCGTCAGCACGTTCGCGATGTCGATCGTCTCGATCAGACGCTGCAGTTTTTCGGCCAATTCGCCATCGTGTTGCTCGGGCATGCGATGATTTTCGCCCAAAGACGCCTATTTTCAAAACACTCTATAGACCGTACATAAACTGGAATATCCGTCCGATTCGCCGTATAGTGTTCGCATACCAATTTTTCAGTTCTCTGGCGGCCCATGGGCTGGGTGTGCGTCGCCGTATTTGTAAAGCGGGCGTCTATGGGGAAACGAACAATCACAGCCACGATCTTGATGGCGATCGCCGCCGGCGGGGTTTCCGCCCAGGACCTCCACACGAAGCAGGGCCCGAACGACACGAGTTCTGAACCGTTCCGCCTGGAACGGGGTTCCACGTTTTCCGCCTCCTCAGCCACTAAAAGAAAAACCTTCGACTCGGCAACTCTCGCGAGTTCCGTCGTAACAGACATCAAGGAAGCGCTAACGCTCGTTCGTCAAAATCACGTTTCAAAACCGGCCTCCGGCGAACTAACGCGTTCGTCGGTCGATGCGATGCTCAAATCGCTCGATCCGCATTCGTCCTATTACGACAGGACGGAGTACGCCGAACTGCTCGACGAGCAGAGAAGCGAGTATTTCGGAACCGGTTCGTCGATCGCCGATTACGAACGCGACGGCAAATTCGCGACCTATATTCTTTCCGTATTTCCCGGCACGGCGGCTGAAAGGGCCGGGCTAAAATTCGGGGACCGGATCGTATCGATCAACGGACGGCCGGTCGAGGACGCCGGCTCTACGGTCATACGGGACATGATGCGAGGCCCGAAGGGCACAGCCGTCTCAATGACCTTTGAGCGTGCGGGCAAGACGTTCACAGTTTCGCTAAAGCGGGACAAGGTGCCGCAGAAGACCGTCACGGACTACTTCATGCTCGGCGACGGCGTCGGGTTGATAAGGATGCCTGAAGGGTTCAGCTTTACAAGCTACGAAGAGTTCGACGCGGCCTTTCGGCAATTGAAGGCGGAGGGAATGACGTCGCTCGTGTTCGATCTTCGCGGGAATCCGGGCGGGATCTTGGATCAATCCATCAAGATCGCGGAGAAATTCCTCCCGGAAGGTTCGGTAATCGTTTCGCAGCGAGGCCGGTTCCCTATCGACAACAGGGTCTGGAAATCATCTAATCGCAATCCGGAAGCTCTCCCCATCGTCGTCATGGTGGACGGAGATTCCGCCTCGGCCGCAGAAGTGGTTGCCGGTGCCCTTCAGGATAACGACAGGGCGGTTATCGTGGGCGAGAAGACCTTTGGGAAGGGCTTGGTGCAGAGTGTCATCGACCTCCCCTCCGGCGGCGGGCTGACGCTTACCACCGCACGTTATTACACGCCTTCGGGCCGCTCCCTGCAGCGAGATTACGAGCACAACGGCGCTTACGACTATTACAACCACTCCGCCGGTACGGCAGTGGCCACTAAGCCGTCGCTGACGCGTACAAAACGTGAGGTATATGGCGGTGACGGCATCACCCCCGACATCAAGGTCCCGGCGGAATCGGTGACGCGGGATCGGATCGCATTGCTCGACCCGATCTTCCACTTCGCCCGAGAGCTTGCCGTAAGTGGTCGAGATCTTTCCGCTGACCAGCTTTTTACGGAGTTTCGTGAATTTGCCCGACAGGGTTGGGGCGTGCAGTCACCGACTTTAGTGCGAAACGAGGAATTCATCAAGCTTCGCCTCGCCCACGACCTCGAACTCGCCTCCGGCGGCCCGTTGAAGGCCTCGCGTTTGCTTCTAAGAAGCGATCATCAGGTGGCAAAAGCCGTGCAGGCGATGCCTCAGGCCGTTTCCTTCGCCAGTTCTTACTACGTTTCTAAAACCCCGGCCCGGAAATAAAAAAACGCCCGCAAGCGTCACGTACGCAAGCGGGCAAAGGTAGAAACAGGAGGAAACTGGAAAGACTCGTCAGCAGAAATCCCTAGATCTGCGGCACTCACTTTCGTGTTCCATAGGGTTGATGCCCGCGTATATGCGCCGGTTGCCCCTAGTTATCAAAATTTTCCCGATCGCCATTAAATTCGCCGGGTCAATGAAAATCCCGGTTAGTTTACCGATTTCAGCCAACCTACTCGGAAAACAAAAGGCCCGCCTGGTTTAACCAGGCGGGCCTTTTAGCTATCGAACCAGACTTCCTAGAAAAGGAGCCTGAATCCGAACCTTACCTGCCTTGGGCCCTGGAAGAGCTGCGGCAGACCGTAACGCTTATCGAGCCGGTTGTTCGGGTCCGCGTTCAATCTGGCCAGTATTTTATCCAGAAGTTGGCCCGAGGTGTACGCGTTCGCGTAGTCACGAGAACAAGTCCCAGGGCACGGCGTGAAGAACGCTGCATCATTCGGACGACCATTCGTCGTGTTCAACGTCGGGTAAACGCCTGTCACTGTGTCCTGATCCCAAAGGTTCGTGAAGTTTAGGTCGCCTACTAGCGTAAATCGATTATCCTGCCCGAATCGATACCTATGGGTGATGGCGAGGTCCGTCTGTGTGAACGTCGGGGAACGTCCCATGTCTCCTCTCGGATACAGGATTTGCGGGGTCACGCTGGACTGACCATATATTGAAGTGGTCATCGGTGTACCCGACGAGATTGTCTGGAATCCTGAGATTTCGGTCGAGTTTGAGCGGCTTCCTACCCAGTCAAAGATGTACGCCCCGTAGAAGTTAAACACATGCGGACGATCGGTAGGCAGCCTGCCGTTGTCAGGTTGCCCGGTTGCGGTGAAACCGATAAACGGAAGGTCGAAAGCCCGGCTTACGCCCGGTGCCAGTCGGCCGCTAACAAGGTGCGCTTCGTCGGAACTCGCGAGCCCTGAGTAGTTACCGTACAGGCGGCTGAAGGTGTAGTTGGCGTTGAAGTACCAGTTGCTGGAAAGTCGTTTCTCCAGCACGACCTCCAAGCCGTCGTATCTGCGTTGCGGGGTGGCGAACCGCTCGTATCCAAGAGCCTTGAGGGTCTCAAGGTGAAGGCCCTGTCCGGGATTGCCGATGATGTAAGCTTCGCTGCCGAGTTCGTTCACGATACCTGCATCTTCAACCGCCTGATCGACATTCTTGTAAGTGTAACGGGCTCGCAGCACGTAGTCGCGGCTCAGCTGGCGTTCCATTCCGACTGTGAACTCAGTCTGACGGAACGGTTCGAGGTTGGGATCAACCGCGCCATTTAGGTACGGGGATGCACCCGGTTCGTTCGCATTGACGCGGAGGTTGCGCTGGCAGCGGCTAAGGGCCCCGGTGGTGATGAATCCGTTCGTCGGGCAGACGCTCGGACCGCTGAAGCCGCCCAGAATATTGCCTATATTGAACTTCCCGGCCGTGTCGCCCGGGAAGAGCTCGAAATAGTCTTCGAGGAAGATATCACCGCCGAACAATCCGCGCGGAAGAGCAAACTTCACGCGGTCGTAAAATAAACCATAACTCGCAAAGACTTTGGTCTTTCCGTTGCCGGCTACGTCCCAGGCGAATCCGAGACGCGGTGCGATTTTGTCGGTCCAACTGAAGTCGACGCCGCTCGGGATACCGTTGAACGTCGGAAGATTTTCCTGCTCGAATCTTACCCCAACGTTGAGGGTGAGAGTCCGCACAGGCTGCCATTTGTCCTGAATGTATATGCTGTGGCTGAGATTAGATCCGAAGCCATTTGTCCCGGTGCGACGAAATGCAGCCGAACCGATCGCTCCCGGGGTGTCCGCAAGACCCGGCTGGAGATCAGAAAGGGCTCTTCCGACGTAGAACCTTATCTGCCCGTATGCGTTATTTCCGGATTGCACATCGTTCGAGATCGTGTACCTCTGGTAGCCACCCTTGACCTCGTGCTGGCCGAGACCCTTGAAGATCACGCTGCCAGAGAATTCGTATGACTCCCTGATAGAAATGTCTTTGACAGTGACGGAGTTCGACGGTGTCGCGGCGCACGGGAAGGGGGCCCCACTACCGTTGCACTCAACGATGTGGGTGAAACCCGTCGGTACGAAATAGTTTCCGTTTTTCTCATTCAGATAGCCCCTGCTATAGCGGCCATCGAACACCAGGCTACTGGTGGGCGTCCAGACACCAGAAAACGTCACGCTGTTAGCGGTCTGACGGCCGCCTTGTAGCGGACGGTATTCATCCTCGGTAAGTACACCGATCCCAGGTCCAAAGTTGGTGCTGAGGACGCCGGTGTCGAGGATAATCGAGTTGCTAGTTACGTTCGAGAAGGTCACGCCCGGCAGGCTGCCTTTGGTTATTGTCGGGTTCCAAAGAAATGTTCCGGTAAGGCGCAGATTGTTGAGAGGATTGGCGTCTATCCGGCCGAACGCGTATTCATTTTTCGTTTCCCTCGAGTAACGACGGCTCGTTATGAATTGGCGGGTGGCAGCGCCGGCGTTCGTGTAATACTGAGTATTCACTTCAGTATTAAAGAACTGCGGCGAATAACTGCCAAAGAACCATACACGGTCCTTTACGATAGGCCCGCTCAGGTTGGCGGTCGGAAAGAAATTCGTGCCTTCCGCTTTCTCAGGCTGGAAATACTCCGGGTTCCTGGTAAAGTCGCTTGCCGAAGCCGCGCGGCCGGCGAGTAGCCGGCGCGGGTTGCCATTCAGTCTCGGGGTATCGAATTGAACTCCGAACTCTCCATGAAAATCGTTGTTCCCGCCGCGCGTCACAACACTGATTACACCGCCGGTCGCGCCGCCGTACTCGGCGTTGAAACCGCTAGACTTTACCTGAACTTCCTGAACGAGGTTCGTGGGTACGTCAAAGGTGTCGTTCAGGGTACCGGTTCGGTAATTGGTCACTTCCTGTCCGTCAATGACGAAAACGTTCTCGGCTCCGGATGCGCCGTCGACGGAGAATCCACCCGTGCGCGACTCAGGACGCGTCCCCGGCACAGATCTCAAAATGCTTGTAAACCCGGTGCCCTTCGGGAGGAGCTCAATCTTTTGAGCGTTTATGCTCGTTTGGATAGCGTTATTGGTCGTATCGACCGGCGGAGCGTCCGCGGCCGTCACGTCGACGGTGTTAACCTCAGTCCCCGGATTTACAGATATGTTGAGCTGCGTGGTCTGACCCAAGGCAACGGTGACGTTCTCATAGCGAGCCTCGCCGAAGCCGCCGGTCGCAGCCGTTGAAACAGTGTAGATCCCTGGGGGCACCTGCAGCAGCCGGAAGAAGCCTTCCGAATTCGTGGTGACAGTGCGGCGGAACCCTCCGCCCGTCCCTGTGGTTGTAGTTCCGGTCGGCGCGGGGCCCCGAGCATCGGTTACCGTGACGGTAACGTTCGGGACAAGAGCGCCGGCGGAGTCTTTTACTGTGCCCTCAAGGCCGCCGGTCGTTTCTTGAGCGAACGCGGCGACGCAGAGAAAACACAGAATAAGTATTGAGGGAACGATGTTCCCGAATACCTTTTTCATCTTGATCTCCTCCATCTAGTTTCCATTCGGATCGTTGATCTCTTGTAAGCTATACGACTGGGAAGCGTAAGCGCGGCGGTAACCGCAACCGCTGTCCCGGTGGAAGTGTGAAAGTTGTTCTACCCCTTGCTGTTTATTTAAGGATTTGCCGGTTTTCGGACTTGCAATTTTGATTCCAACTATAACGAATCGTAATGAAATGCAGTAAAACCGAAAGAATGATTGATGTACGCTAGCACACAAAAGGGGATTTGTTAACCGAGGATTTGGATTTTCTCCGAATTTTCGGGAATTTAGCGCTGGTAGCCGACTATCACTCCCTTCGCCCCGACTGCCCAGCCGTATTTCTTGAACATGAAAAGGCCGTAGAGGTGATCGGCCGTTCCGCTTTCCTGTTTGACCCAGGTGCGGCCGCGGTCAGAAGATCTGAGGATCGATCCGCGGTGCCCGACGATCCAGCCGTTCTTGTCGTCGGCGAAGTCGACACGCATGAAATTCTCGGCGAATCTGGTTATTACACGGTTCCAAGTGGCGCCCCCGTTGTTCGTGCTCAGGATCGTTCCCTTTTCGCCAACGGCGTAACCTTCATAGTCGTCGCGGAAATCGACGTTGTACAAAGCGTTGGTCGTGCCTGAGTCCTGCTTCACCCAGGTGCGGCCGCTGTTGGTCGAGGCGAGGATCACGCCGTTGTCCCCGACGATCCAGGCATGCGAACTGCCGTTGAAATCGAGGTGGAACAATTCGGTCTTCGTTGGCATCATGATCCGCGTCCAATTTTCCCCGCCGTCGTCGGTGCGCATTACGAGGGAGTCGACGACGACATCATCGTTCTTGACCCGGCGGAGGAGCGAACCGATCGCGATACCACGTTTCCGGTCGGCGAAGCGGATACTGAGGAATTCGGGAGTTAGGTTCTTGAACTCGCCTTGCCGGTAGATGCGTGTCTCGTTCCACGAGCGTCCGCCGTCCTTCGTGATGAACACTTTCCGGCCCGCCACGAGGTATCCGTCATCGTCGTTCCGGAAATAGATCTCGTTGATGTCCTCGGTGGCGTTCAGAGGGTAGGGCGTCCAGGTCGACCCGCCATCTGTTGTAGAGGCGAGGTAGCCGTTGTCGCCCGCGACGAAACCGCGTTCGCTGGATGTGAAATATACCGCGACCAGGTCTCCAGGCGCAGCTTGCGGGAGTTTCTTCCATCCTTGGGCCATGGCCGCCGTAAAAGCCGAAGCGGCAACGAACGACATCAATAAAACACGCTGTAACATCAACTGCATAGGTCGAGAAGGGAGAGCGGTTTGATACTGTTTTTAATAGAATAAACCGAAATCGAGAAGATTTCACCCACTTGACGCTAATTTGCAGCCCCGTTTGCCTTAACGGCCGCGGAAAAGAACAAGGGCGGGTCGCGATCCGGAGTTGGATCTAGAGCCCGCCCCTGTCCTCTTCGGAGGAAGCTTATTTCGTAACGCGGTAGATGTGGTTGTTGTAAACCACGACCACCTCTTCGCCCAAAGCGAAGTACTGCGCCAAGCCTTTCTCCTTGCGGATCAGGTCGAAATACTCGTCGCTCGCGAACTTTACGTTCGTCTCGGGCAGTCGCGTATTGGCCTGATAGTCGGCATCCACCCACACATTCGACTGGTTAAAGAAGTTCTTTGCACCGACGAATTGGTTCGTCGCTGAGTTTTGAACAAGGATCCTTTCATTTGCATCCTTCTTCTTATCTTCGGCAAGCGCAATGTTCTCCTTCATCGCATTCTGCTGGATCGAAAATTGTACGGCTCCGGCCCCGCTTCGGGCTTCCGTTTTTGCAGGGGCTGCACTAGCTATGCGGCGTTGACGTTCAGAGTCTCGCGGAGCGTTCGCCACAGTGCCATCAACGGCCAGGTAGGAAGTATATGGCGTGACGATGCCGTAACGCGTGCCGAGCTCTGTAACTTCGTCTCGAAGCTCCTTTGTCTCACCATTCCGGCGGATCTCCTCGATCAGCCATCCCACCCGGCGGCTCGCCCAAAGACGCGGAAGGAACTCGTTATCGCTATTCCGCTCAGGGAAGTCCAACCCCGTGAAACTGAAGCTTCGGGCTTCCCTCCCGGTCTTGCCCCGCAGAAGTACAGAGATATTGCGAAGATCAGATGAGTTCCTGTAGCGGCCTATCATCGCGACCTGCATTCCCTTGAACAGATCCGTGATCTTCCGCGGATAGACCATGTCGGCCTGCAGATCGCCGAGGTCTAGTTCAATGTCGGAGAGCACCGGCGAGCTGACGCGAGCGAAGAAGTTCGAGACCTTCACCTCGAGGTCTTCCTTCGGCTGGACGTAGTCGGAGATGCCGTTGTTTTCGGTGCCGATGCGGTCGAGCAGCACGGTGTTCACGTCGTAGCCGAAACCGAATGGGAATATGCGAACGTCAACATCTTTATCCTGTGCGGATTTGAGGTTCACAACGATCTTCTCGGCATCGGTCACGCCTACGGTCGGATTACCGTCAGTCATGAAGACCATCATCTTCGGCCGGTCGCCGCGCGAGAATTGCTTCATCGCTGCGATCATCGAATCGTTGATGTTGGTGCCGCCGGTGGGCCTTAGATTCTTGACGAATTCCTCACCCCGCCGCTTCCCTGCCGCGTCGGCAGCGATCAGCCCGCGTTCCATCAGGTGTTCCTCACCGGCGAAGTTGATGATGTTGAAGCGGTCGCCGTCACGAAGGGTTCGTACACCGAAGAGCAGAGCGTTCTTCGCTTTCTCTATCTTCCCCTCATCGGCCATAGAACCGCTAGTGTCGAGAACGAAGACGATGTCCTTGTTCACCAATTCCCGCTCCGAAACGCTGTCGCGGGGCGATAGCATCAATAGGAAATAGCCGTCTTTGCCAGGTTCACGATGGGTGAGGAGCGTCATCCCGAAATCTTCGTTTGAGAGGCCGTAGAATAGCTGGAAGTCGGAATCACTGTCTGATGTCTCGAACGAAACCGTCGCGGTGCGTTCGCTTTTGGTAGAGACGTCGATCTTGTGCGACGGAGAATAGATATTTCGCAATGCTTCTTTAGCCGAAATCTGGACCCTTCCGGAAACCATCCCGAACTTCTGCCCCGGCACGGGCTGACGAACGGATTCATCCAGAATGTTTGGCTGCCTCCAAACATTCCGGCCGGTGCCGAGCGGGTACTTGTATGCGACGGTGCCGGATTCTGCTTTAAGCACCTGCGAGTAGGTCAGTTCGAGCTTTTTGTCGGAATTTCCCGGAATAGGAAATATCGATGCCTGGAACAGATCTTTGCCCGCGTATTCGAGCAGGCCCGGATCCTTCTGCCGCCGAACGATGTCGTCGTAGATCCGCCGAGCTTCTTCACGCGTTCTGACCTCGCCGACCAACTTCTTTCCGTTTTCCCATATCGAAAATTCGACGATCGATGCCGTCTCCGGTATCGGGAAAAAATACGTCCCCTCGAGCGTATGCGGCGTGTCGTTGCGAAAAACCTGCTCGACGTGGGTCGTCGCGACCTGGCCTTCGATCTTCACATCGATGTTGATCGATTTGACCGGCAAGACGTTCGGCAGAGGTATTGGACGGGGTATTGGCCTGGGCGGGCGGCAGGGCCGGATGTCGCAGACGATCGGCACGATGACCCCTTGGGCAGCAACATTCAACGACAATAACAACCCGCAAAACGCGGCAAACAGCATTGCTTTCAGCTTAGACATCGGGTAATTCAGCTCCTGCAGAATACGTATTTCTCAATTACGGAACGCCCGAGCGGACAACTTCTTGCCACAAAAAGCAACAAATCACGTATATTGATTAGAACTTTTGAATCTTCTTCAGTTTTTCGAACACAACTTATGAGAAAACTCGCTGGATCGACTATCGTTTTGGCTTCTCTTCTCGTATCTACGGCCTTCGGACAGGAACCCGCCCCTGACGCGCAGGTCTGCAACGAAGACTTCGCCCGCAACATAGTTGAACAGCAAGCAGCCGAGAGCCGCACCGTCGCGGAGACGGACAAGCGAACGCGGATGCTCACGCGGTCGGCCGATTTCCTGTGGAAGTTCGACGAACCGAAAGCCCGGGAGTATTTCGCCGAGGCGTTCAAGGTCGCGACCGACCGCTACAACGAAAAAGGGTTCGAGCGGACGGAATACGGTGGAGGAATTTCCGTGCCGCTTCCGGATCATCGATTCGAGGTGTTGGACGCCATCGCAAAGCGAGATCCTGCATGGGCCCGCAAACTCACCGACGAGATCCTAAAGGAATTCGAGAAGAACGCTGAAGACCGGAATTCCCTAGATAAGAATCGGGAGATAAATTCGCTGCTGAATATCGCTTATGAAAGCATCAAGACCAATCCGGACCTGAGCTGGTTCATATACCGACGTCTCATGCGGATGGATCTGGATCATCACTGGTATTGGACCCTGTTTACCATCGCACGGAGGGACCGTGTCTTCGCCGACGCTCTCTATAATGAAATGCTAGCGTCCCACTCCGTAGCGTCACCGCGAAAGGTGATCTACCTTTCGGCTTACCCGTTTGCCCGTAGTCAGGTCTTCGGGTACGAAAGCACGATGTACATTGCGAACGTTGAGGACGTCTCTCCGAATCCCCAACTGCAGGCCAGGTTCATTGACCTGTTACTCCGAAGAGCGGACGCCTACGCGAGCGACCCTTCAAATTATGGCCGCCAACCGGAACCCAATCGACCGGGCGAAGCTGTATATATCGTCACCGCCTTGCAGGAGCTTGAGCCGATCATCATCCAGTCGTTTCCCGCATTCCTGCCGCGGTTGAATACGGCACGGGCAAAGGCCATTTCCATGCTCAACGGATCGGACCGTAAGAGCATTGGCGATCGTGATAATTGGAGAGCCACTGTGACGAAGGGCTTCGAAGAGCGGATCGCTGAATTGGAAAAGGCGGACAAGGAGGGCAAACTCACAGACGCGATGATCCTGCGTACAATGACCGGAGGGATGAAGACCGAGGAACATTTCAAGAAGATGGAACCTTGGCTCGAAAAGATCACCGACACTGAGGGGCGTGCAAAGTCGATCAGCTATTTCCATTTCCTGCGATCGCAGCTGGCGACGAAGGAGAAGCGGTACGAGGATGCACAGAAGTACGCGGGTAAAGTGATGGAGGTCGATTTCCAGGCGTTGCTGTGGTTCGAGGCGGCGGAGAAACAGCTTAAAGACATCAACGACGCGGCGATGGCCTACGAAACACTCGCCGATGTCGGGCGGCTAGCTCGCCGTGCAGAGGATTCCGTCGGCAAGGCCCGCGTGCTTCTCGGGCTCGCAAATCTCTACGAAAAGCTAAACCATTCGTTCGCGATCAGCGAGCTTTCCGAGGCGGTCGCCGTGGCTAATCGCCTGAAGGACGCCGACCTTCAGACCCGCTGGCTCCTCTACTATATTAAGGTGAAGGATATGTCGTTCGGAGCATCCATCGGCACCCCCGGCTTCGATCTCGAACACACGTTCTCGACCGTTTCGAAGAACGATTTCAGCCTGCCCCTATCAAATGCAAAAGCGATCGACGACAAGTTCTATCGAACCATTGCCGTGATCGCCGTTGCTAAGAATTGCATTGACCGGCCGAAGCCGAAGGTCGCGTTGAATTAAGGATTGTCGGAGGTAGGATTGGCCGGGCCGTCGTCTTCGCCGAGGGCATCGTCGATCTCCTTCTCGATCCTGACGCGGAGCTTCTCGACGAGAGCGTCTGCACGCTGCAGGCTCTGCTCGATGTTGGTGCGGTTCTTCTGCACTTCGATGAGCAACGCTTCCTGGTTGCGTTTCTCTATCTCCAGCGAACGCCGCTTCTGTGCCCGCAACTCTTCCGGCCGAAGCGAACCCACGGTCGCGAACGCACGCTCCAAGGCTTCAGGACGCATTTCGTTATCGAGCTGATCAATCCGCGTGCGGAGCGTGCTCTCCTTTTCGATCATGTCGAAAAGCTGCTTGCGAAGCCCTTCGGCACGCTGCTCCGATTTTGTGAGGATGTCGAGGTTTAGAGCGATCCGCTTTTGTCTTTCGTCCGGGTCTTTACGCTTATTGCCCGATTCCAGCTGCAGCAGCCGTTCGCGGAGTTCCTCGACCGACTGCGAATTGCCCGCGTCGGTCCTCACCACCTGCCCGTCTTCCGGTGCCTGCATCGGCTCGAGGGTGACCACCGGGTAATCGCCCGCACGGCTGATCACGGCGGGTTCGGTGCTCACTGGCGTAGGCGTCGGGCGGGGTTTCCTGGTGTTCTTGTTGACTTGACCGTCCGCCGAGACCGCGAACAGGGCGGCCAGCAATAATGCCGAGCCTGCCGTTCCGACGATGAAGCCGTTATGCTTTCGAGCCATTCTTCTTTTCCTCTTTATCGGGCAAGAAATCCTTCCCGCGTACGATCTCGATGCCGTTCTTGACCAGGCCAACGACGGGGATCGCGTCGATGCCGGAGTTTACCACACCTTTGACCATGCCCTTGCGTTTTATGTCAGATCCGACCAGGAACAACGCTACGGCCGTGCCGCCGAACGGAAGCATTTTCGCCCCGCGTTTGACGAGCTGCCATCCCGCGGCGTGGGCTATATGTCGCTTCAAAGATTTCTTCTCTTTCGCCATCGCTAGACAAAAGTCTATACTTGCCTAAAATTGATGACAACAGAATACTTTTCTTTGCACGCAAAACCTCGCCGGAAGTTCCTTTAAACAAGCGTAAGAATGCCCTTAAAGCTCGAAAATGCCGCAAAACGTGTGGGAA
>JAEZJR010000046.1 GCA_023415725.1 Acidobacteriota bacterium | reverse complement strand
CGGACCTCTTTCGGCCGCACCAATACAGAGCAAACAGTCCACCAGAATCATTAAGGAGAGAATCCGTGAATCGCCAAAGATTTTTCAACAGGATCGCTGCGTCCGCGTTCGCAGCCGCTAGCGTTTTTGCCGTCCACACCGAGGCCCAGCAGACTCGCCCGACGCCTACGGTCGTGCCGATGTCGCGTCAAATGCGTGTTGCTGAGGGCAACAACGTCAACTGCGCCGGTTATGTTACGACCTCGCCGATCAGTACTGAGAATCGCATCGTCGGTGGGTGGAACGAGCAGGACGGCTGGCTGTATTCACAGTCGAACGTCGTTTACCTGAACATGGGGTCGGGCAGCGGAGTTAAGGTCGGTGACGTTCTCTCCGTCGTGCGTCCGAAGGGTCAGGTGAAGACCCGCTGGACACGGAAGGATGACCTTGGGATGTACGTCCAGGAGGTCGGTTCCGTTGAGGTCGTTCGTGTGAAGTCTGACCACTCGATCGCAAAGGTGAAGGTGTCTTGCGATAATTTCCTGCTCGGCGACCTCGTTCGCCCCATGGAAACGCGCATCGTGCCCATGTTCACGCAGCGTCCGGCACTTGATCTGTTCGCTGATCCTTCAGGTAAGGCGACCGGGCGTCTGTTCATGGCTCGCGACAATATGGAAGCCCTCAGCCGTGAGAACGTCGTGTACGTCGACCTCGGAGCCGAGGACAATGTCCGTGTTGGCGATTTCCTGACGGTCTACAGGCCGCTGGGGAAGGGAAACCCGTTCGAGAACGATGAGGACGAATCCGTTTCCGCTCGAGATTCCGGCTACCAGAGCTTCGAATATCGAGGCGGACGATTTTCGAATCAGTCGGCACGTAAATCCGGCGAGAATGCGCGGGGTCGCGTGGTCACAACCGAAAAGGCAAAGGAAGATCGGCCGTTCATCCGTAAGATCGTCGGCGAGATGGTGGTCGTGAATGTAAAAGAAAAGACCGCGACGGCTGTGATCGTTCGGAATTCACAAGAGATCCACACCGGCGATTACGTCGAAGTTCAATAAAAGCACTTCTGGATTCGAACCGGGAGGCGGGCCATCAACGGCCCGCCTTTTCTGTTTTTAAAACGTGAGTAGTGGGCACTTAGCTAAATAATTTGATCTATTCCTTATCAAAAACTTAAAAAACGGATTGACAGGGTATTAGGACTACGGTTTAATTATTTTGAGTTTGAAAATGAAAATCGTTTTCAATAAGAACTCACCGAGTAATTTTTCATATTTATATTCAAGCGGGGTTAGCTTTCCGGTGTATCCGGGGGCGACGCCGAACTGTATTCAGGTAGATAAATCGATGAAAGGACTTAATGTGAGAATACTGACGGTGGTGTTCATCGTCGCATCGCTGGTCGGAGCAGTAATGGGCCAGAGTACCGAAAGGCATGCAGCGGAACTGAAAGGGGTAGTGACGGATGAAGCGAAGGCGGTCATTCCGGGAGCGGCCCTCACGCTTTTCGGAGAACAAGTGCGCATCCGCGATTCGGTCTCGGGCGACGACGGTTCATTCTCCTTCGGAGAACTGCCCTACGGGAAATACCGGCTCGTCGTGAAGAAAGAAGGTTTCGCTGACAGGGAACTCGCAATTGAACTGGACGGCACTACAAGAGAGTCCGACTTCGTACTCTCGACCAATGGCGTGGCTGAAACGGTCACGGTGGTGCTGGATACTGCTGAGGCGGCGGTCGAATCTACTCTTAAATCCCCCGTATCCATCCACGAAACACCTCGCGCACTTTCCATAGTCGGGGAGAAACAGATCCAGGAGCAGAACTTCCGCCAGGTTTCTGATGTGCTGAACTACGTGCCCGGCACCTCGCAAAACAGCTACCGCAACGGGAGCTATCACTTCTATTCGCGCGGCTACCGTATGGGTCCGGACGACACTCGCGTGGATGGCTTCCCCGGGATCAACGTGGGAGGAGGTGGTTTCGGCGCGAGCACGTTTGGGGTCGAAGAGATCGTAGTGCTCAAAGGTCCCGCGAGCCTTATCTATGGCCAGACCGGTTCGCCGGGCGGGTTGATCAATCTGGTGACGAAGCGGCCCAAGGAACAGTACCGCACGCAGGTCGATCTCCGCACGATGGGTTATCAGGGGAACGGTGTTTCGCTTGCCGAAAGGCCGGGGATCGCGGTCGACCTGGATTCGACGGGCCCTGTCTTCGGCAGCGACCGCATCTTTTATCGTGCCCTCGCCAGCGTCGAGCAGATGAACTACTTTACGAAAGACACGCTCGACCGGAATCAGTACCTGAACGGCTCGATGACGATCAAGCTCGACCGCGACGGCCGCTATCTGCTGACGCCGAGCGCCCAGTATGTGCGTTACTACCGCCCGTACGGCGGCGGCATCGTTGCTTCGCCCTCTTCGTCGCTTTCAGCGAGTCTTTCACCCTCGAGCGATCCGCGCGGCGTGGTGCTTAGCAACGACGATCTTTCGCCGCTCGATGTGAATTTGTTCGGCGGACGCCGCATCGAGGAGACCGCGTGGGCGGGCGTGGATTTCCGTGGAGCGGTGACCGATAAGCTTCGAGTGAACGCCGCTTACAGATACGTCTCGTTCGACACGGATATCAATTCGTTCACTCCGCAGGCGTCGTCGGCGGCACAGATCGCGATGCTGCGGGATCAAGACCTGATCTCGCGTGTTCAATCGAAGAACTTGACGAACCGCAACTACAACAACGTGAATGCGGATGCCTCGTACACCTGGTTGAGCAACGGCTGGGTGAGAAACACGACGATGGTCGGATTCTACTCGCGGATCCTCGATTCGAGGACGGTTTCGGCGGCGGGCGCTGCACAGTCGCCGATTAATGTCTACACCGGGATCGCTGCGACGTCTTTGGTGGATAATGTTACGCTGCCGGCGTTCGGGGCATGGGGCCGAGACGTTATTTGGAACTCCTTCGTCCAGAACACCACGGCGATCGACAACGGGCGGTGGATCGTCAATGTTGGGTTCAATTACGGTCAGAACGACCCGGCCACGGGGGCCGTGAGGAAAAGCGGCATCATCCCTAACGCCTCGATCGTGTTCAACGCGACTCCGGAACTGGCCATCTACGGCAGCTATTCGACGAGCTTCAATCCGGTCGATCCGAATCTGGAAGATGAGAACGGGAACATCGGTGTTTTCGATCCGACGATCGGCAAGAGCTACGAGGTCGGGGCCAAGTACGATCTGCTGAATCGCCGAGTCAATCTTGCGATCTCTGCTTTTCATAACCAGATCGATAATGCGTTGGTGCAGTCGGACCTAGGCGTGCTGAACCCAAATGGTCAGCGGTATTACATCCCCGCGGGAACGCGTCGATCGCGCGGGTTCGAGATGACGGGCGACTTTCAGGTGAGGCAGGACCTCAGGGTGTCGGGTGGAGCTTCATACACTTCCGCGATCTACAAGGGATTTCCGGCTGGAGCTCCTGTGAGCTCGTCGCCGATCCCGAACTCCTGGGCGGAGAAGACCCCGCATTGGACGTACAACTTCTACACGCGTTACGACCGCAGCGAGGGCTACCTGAAAGGATTCGGGGCGGGATTCGGCCTCTCGTGGCAGGGTAAGCGACTTGGGAGCAATGGGGCGAGGACTTTTGCTTCGCCGGATCCACTGGTGCTCCCGGCATTCACAAAAGCGGACGCTGCCTTGTTCTACAGACTAAACAAGTTCGTCAACTTCGCGCTGAATGTCGACAACGTTTTCGACGAAGTCATCTTCGTAAATGCGTCTGTCGGATCGGCGATAGAGGTCGCAGCCCCGCGGACGATGACGCTGAGGACCAGCTTTAACTTTTAAGGGATGAAACGATTCAGGGACGTAATATTTTGGCTGCATTTGACCGCCGGCCTGCTGGCCGGCGTGGTCATTTTCATAATGTGCGTGACGGGGGCGCTGCTTGCCTTCGAGCGACAGACGATCGAGTTTTTCGAGCGTGAGGCTCGTTGGGTGCAGGAGCAGGCAGGAGTTGAAAAGCTAGGGCCTTCAGAAGTACTCGCCAAGGTGCTTGAGGCTAAGCCGCAGGCGAAACCTTCGGCGATCGCGATAAAGAACGGGCCCGGTGCGGCATGGGAGATCTCGCTAGGAAGAGAAGGTGCCGTTTTCGCGAACCCTTACACCGGCGAGATCACGGGCGAGAGCAACAAAGCCGTCCGCGGTGTAATGACCACCCTGCGCGATTGGCACCGATGGATCGCTCTTTCCGGCGATCAACGACCGATCGGCAAGGCGATCACCGGGGCGAGCAACCTGCTATTCCTGTTCCTCGCGATCTCCGGGATATACATCTGGTTTCCGCGAAATCTGGTTTGGAAGGCGATCAAGCCGGTGATCTGGTTCCGCACCGGCCAGCGTGGGAAGGCCCGCAACTTCAACTGGCACAACACGATCGGGTTCTGGACATCACTGTTCCTGATCATCTTTACGCTGACCGCGACCGTGATCTCTTACCAGTGGGCGTCGAATCTGCTCTACACACTCACCGGCAATGAGGTGCCGAAACAGCAGCAGCGCAGCGGAGCACCGCAATCGGAAGAGCGCCCTTACACGATCGCCTCGAATATGAATGATCTGTGGGGGAGGGCCGAGCAGCATGTTCCGGGTTGGCGGTCCATCTCGATGCAGCTGCCGGCTGCAGAATTGGCCACGTTCTCGATCGACGAGGGCATTTATTGGAACATCTTTGCTCGATCCAGTCTGACGCTTAATACGGAGTCTGTTGAAGTGGCGAAGTGGGATCCGTATGGAGATAGAAACGCGGCGGTGCAGTTGCGGTCGTGGTTCAGGTTCACGCATACGGGCGAAACGGGTGGAATAGTCGGGCAAATCATCGGATTCGTCGCTTGTGTCGGCGGGGCGGTGCTCGTGTGGACCGGGTTTTCTCTAGCGTTCCGCAGGTTTGGGAACTTCCTTAAACGTAGACGAAATAACGAAGCTCTGAGTTAAGTCAGGCAAGCTTCGGACCCGTAGTTTGAGTAATCCCTGCTTTGCGTCCTTTGCGAGCTTTGCGTGAGAAATGTTTTCTTCACCCAAAGCTCGCAAAGGACGCAAAGTTTTTCGTGCAGTGAACGTGGGAACGTTTTCGGGTTTGTCGTCGTTTCCCTTATTCTGGCTGTTCGCTATATGCAGTCGCTGACGTACGGACAACTTCTTCGCGGCAACCGAAACTTCCGCAATTTGCTTGCGGGCCAGTTCATTTCTGAATTAGGGAACTGGTTCAACTTCATCGCCGGATTAGGGTTGGTACGGCTTGTTTCCGAGGCGTCGCCGACTGCGGCGGGTATATTTTTCCTCTGTCGCCTGCTGCCCTTTGCGGTGATGTCGCCGATAGCAGGCACTTTTGTGGACCGCTTCTCTCGGCGTCAGGTGATGATCTGGACGGATCTCGCACGTGTCGCCGTCGCTCTGTCGTTTCTTTTGGTCACCAGCGCTGACGATCTGTGGATCGCATATATCGGCACGGCCCTGCTCTCGACATTCGGGGCATTTTTCGACGGTGCGAAGAACGCGACTACGCCGAACCTGACGGGGGAGGAGGGCTTGCTTGCGGGGACTGCCCTGATGTTCTCGACCCGGTTCCTGCTGATGGCGATCGGAGCAGGGCTGGGCGGTTGGGCCGCGGCTCAGTTCGGGTATAAGGTCGCATTCATCATCAACGCCGTTTCATTCCTGGTCTCTGCTTACACGGTATGGCTGATCCCGGAGGAGGCGACCCGCGACGAAGCTACAGCTGAGCGAATGGCGGACAAAACAAAGCGTGCTTCGTTCCTGACCGAGCTCCGCGAAGGGCTGCATTACACGGTCGTGAACCATTTCGCCTTGACGATCCTTTTGATGAATATAATCTGGGCGATCGGCGGCGGTGCGATCAATGTAGTCTTCGAGCGTGTCGGGGGCGTGTATTTTGCGGGGCTTGAGGGTTGGAATCCGGACCTAGCCGTCGGGATATTGTGGCTAGCGTCAGGGGCGGGTTTGGCGATCGGGATGCTCATCGCTCATCGCACTTCGATCTATCTGGACCGGCGCGGACGCCACACTCTTTTCGTCGGGTGGACCTTGATAATACACGGGATCGTATTCGCTTTTGCCGGGCTGATGCCGACACTGATGCTGTTCGCTCTGTTCAGCTTTGTATCGCGAGGGATAATCGGCGTGGAGTATGCGGTGCAGGAGACGCTATTCCAACGGTCGCTGCCGGATTATATCCGCGGACGGATCTCGACATTGGACCGTGGAGCTGAGCTCACCGTATTCGGCCTCTCGAGCTACGTTTCGGCGGAGTTGATGTATCTGATGTCGCCGATGACGCTGACCGTTATCTCGGGAATACTTTCGGGCAGCGCCGGTGTCCTGTGGTTCATTCGCCAGGGGACGACGAACGCCAAACTTTCGGAAGCGGAAGCTTGAACGAGGGCCGGAAATAGCGGACACTTGCTCGCTGTATGGCGATAGGCGGTTTCGGACGGTTTAGCCGCTGGGCACGCAGCCTTGTTTCGGCTGTGATAGTAGTGTTGACGACTGCCGTTTTCCTGCCGTTTCGCGAATACCTGAACGCGACAGAAGTATCCCTGACCTTGCTTTTGGTAGTGCTGTTCTCGTCAACGCTCTTCGGCAGCACCGCCGGACTGACTGCTTCGGCGTTCGGAATCCTCTGCTTCAATTTCTTCTTCCTTCCCCCCTACGGCACATTGACCATCAGCGATCCGGAGAACTGGCTCGCATTTGCCGCTTTCGTGGTGACCGCACTGATCGCGGGGCAAGTATCCGGCTACGCACGTCGACGCGCCGAAGAATCGGAAGCCCGCCAGCTCGAGATAGAACGTCTCTACGACGAGCTGAGTGGGGCATTCGAACAGGCGAGCGAGGCGGAGGCATTACGCCGCAGCGAGAAACTGAAATCCGCATTGCTCGACGCCGTGACGCACGACCTTCGAACGCCGCTCACGTCCATTAAAGCATCCGTAACAACATTGCTCGACGACGCCCGCTCGTCCGTTCTCGATGCGGAAACGCGTGAGGAGTTCCTCGAGATCATAAACGAGGAAACGGATCGTCTGGATGAATTCATCGAGGGGATGGTCGGTATGGCGAAGATCGAGGCGAACGCCCGGAAGCTTACGAAGCGTTCCCATTCGGTCGAAGAGATCATAGCTAACGCGGCGCAGAGAGCTGAAAAGTTGATCGTTGATAGGGAAATCGAGATCGATATTCCCGCCGACGCTCCCAGGGTTTATGCTGATGCTGCATCGATCGCCGAGTCAGTTTTTACGTTGATCGAAAACGCCGCCAAATATTCGTCGCCGGGCACCCGCATTCGCGTGTCGGCCGTATCAGACGACGGTAGTGTCGCGATAACTGTCGAGGACCAGGGCAGGGGCATCCCCCTAGGGATGCGCGAGAAAATATTCAACAAGTTCGTGCGGCTCGAGGAGCATGACATCCATCGGACTGGCAGCGGTTTGGGGCTTGGGCTTGCGATCGCAAAAGGGATAGTCGAAGCTCAGGGCGGGACGATCGGGGTGGGGGACGGCGGGGAAGGGTTTACTACGAAGTTCACGATAACCCTTCCGGCCGCGGTGGAGGCCGATCGGGCCTAAGGTTAGTATCAACGAAGATGCCGACGACGCCGAAACGTATCCTGGTCATCGATGATGAGTTCCAGATCACCCGCGTGTTGAAACGTAGTCTCGGCGCACATCGCTATGACGTTCGGACGGCGGCGGACGGGGAATCCGGATTGGACCTGTTCCGGGATTTTCGACCGGACCTCGTGATCACGGACCTCTCGATGCCGGAGATGAGCGGGATCGAGGTCTGCCGGGCTATACGAAAGTCCTCCGACATTCCCATCATTGTCCTTTCGGTTCGCGGCGAAGAAGCCGTCAAGGTTGAAGCCCTGGACGCCGGGGCCGATGATTACATCACGAAGCCCTTCGGCATGAACGAGCTTCTGGCCCGGGTGCGTGCGTCCCTGCGTCGTGGTCCGGCGGAGTCTCGATCACAGGAAGTCATCGAAACCGGCGATTTTCGACTTGATAAGGCACGTAGGGTCGTGGCGGTTTCCGGGAGTGAAGTGCATCTGACCCCGATAGAGTTCGACCTGCTTGCATATTTGATCGAGCACCGCGACAGGGTCATCACCCACCGCACGCTTCTATCTAACGTCTGGGGCGGCGACTACGCCGAACAGACCGAATACCTCCGCGTATTCATCGGAAACCTTCGCAAAAAGATCGAACCGGAACCCTCAAAACCTCGCTACATCCTCACCGAACCCTGGGTCGGCTACCGCTTCGTGTCCTCCCCGTAAATCTTTACGAAATCTTTATATCTTGCTTATCCGGCCTTTATGCGGAGGGTCGTAGATTGTTATTGAACGGGGAAGCGAATTGCCCCCTCGCGGAGGCTAAGAATGATCTTGAGCGAACGACATATTTCGATCGTTGCGGGAAGAGCGGCCGGAACCGAAGACCATAACACCGCTGCGCAGGCCGAAAGTAATAGAGGCTTCTGGCTGGGATTTGTCGCGGTATTCGGTCTTGCCGGGGTGTTGAGTGGATCGGTGGCACTGGTTGTCTCACTTTTAACTGCTTGCGCCGTTCTCCGCGATGGGAAAGGCTTGAGCATTTTGGTTTCGGCACTTCTTCTCGGATGTCTGGGTTCTTTATTGCTCGCTGCACACGGGATGGACCGAGTTGCCGCTTTGCATTGGGAGAAGAAGAATTAGGGGCGCTGTGCCTCCCACACTTTTATATGAGTTCAGCTGTCACTTTAAGCGGAAATAGAAGCGGCCAGCCCAAAGGCGGGTTCAAGGAGTGGTTTCTACAAGGAACCAAACCCGCGGACCAAACCGACGCAAGGAAACATCACCAGCATAAGTGGTGGCAGGTGATGTGCCTGACCGGGGTCGATTACTTTTCTACGCTGGGGTATCAGCCCGGAATCGCGTTCGTTGCGGCGGGAGCGTTGTCGCCGATCGCGACGCTGATCCTCGTACTGTTGACGCTTTTCGGCGCGCTGCCGATCTACCGGCGTGTTGCGGCGGAGAGCCCGCATGGTCAGGGTTCGATCTCGATGCTGGAGCGGCTGCTTTCGCGCTGGAAGGGCAAGCTTTTCGTACTTACACTGCTCGGTTTCGTGGCGACGGATTTCGTCATCACCATCACGCTCTCGGCGGCCGATGCGACCGAGCACATAATACACAACCCGTACATCGAAGAACATTTTCCGCAACTCGATCATCCGATCGCTGTCACGTTCCTGCTTGTTGGTGTCCTTGCTGCGGTGTTCCTAAAAGGATTCAAGGAGGCGATCGGCCTCGCTGTTTTGCTTGTCACGGTCTACCTCTCCCTAAACCTGATCGTGATCGCGACCGGTTTTTACCATATTTACCAGAACCCGGATGCTGTCGCGAACTGGTCGGCGGCGCTGTTTTCGACGAACACGATCGCCGGGGCGACGGAGCCGCGTAGCCTACTGATGGTCATCGGTTTGTCGCTGCTTGTTTTCCCCAAACTTGCTCTGGGCCTCTCCGGATTCGAAACGGGCGTTGCCGTGATGCCGCTGGTTGATAACCCCAGCCGGATCGAGAAGACCCGGCGGCTGCTGATGACCGCGGCATTGATAATGAGTTTGTTTCTGATCGGCAGCAGCCTGGTGACGACGATGCTGATCCCCGCGAAGGAATTCGCGACCGGCGGTGAAGCCTCGGGCCGGGCACTCGCGTATCTCGCTCATGAATTCCTCGGTGAAATGTTCGGGACGGTTTACGACATTTCGACGATAGCCATTCTCTGGTTCGCCGGGGCGTCGGCGATGGCGGGACTTCTGAACATCGTTCCGCGATACTTGCCGCGCTACGGAATGGCTCCGACCTGGGCGAGGGCGACGCGTCCGCTTGTGGTTGTCTTCGGCGTTATATGTTTGGGGATCACCTGGATCTTCGAAGCAGATGTCGAGGCACAAGGCGGTGCCTACGCTACCGGCGTCCTGGTTCTGATGACTTCGGCCGGGATCGCAGTGACGATCTCTGCGTGGTATCGAAATCATTTCTCGCGATGGATATTCGCGCTCATCTCGGTCATATTCGCATACACGACCGTCACCAATGTTATCGAGCGTCCTGACGGCATCAAGATCGCGGTTTTCTTCATCGCAGGCATCGTCATATCGTCGTTCATCTCAAGGGCGATGCGCACGACCGAGGTCCGAATAGAGAAGATCGAATTGGACCAAACCGCCGAGGCGTTCCTTAACGACCTCGCTTTCGAGGGGGACCTCAGGATCGTGACCAACCGACGCGAGACTGGCGATGTTTCCGAATACCGCTTCAAGGAGCACGAGAAGCGGATCGATAATCACATCCCCGCCGCTGATCCGATACTCTTCTACGAGATCGACGTGAGCGACGCGTCGGAATTCACGGGTAAGCTGAAGATCTGCGGAGCGGATGTGGGCGGTTACCGGATCTTACGTACCAAATCGCCCGCCGTGCCGAACGCGATAGCCGCGTTGCTGCTCTACATACGCGACAGGACGGGGAAGATCCCGCATGTGTATTTCGGTTGGAGTGAAGGGAACCCGGTCAAATATATCATCCGGTACGTGCTCTTCGGCGAGGGCGACACGGCTCCGGTCACGCACGAGATACTCAGGCAGGCAGAACCGGATCCCGAACTCCGGCCCAGCGTTCACGTCGGTGGGTAAATTTGAATCTAAGCGGTGATGATGACAGCCTTTTTTCCTGTCAGTTCGGAGAAATCTTTGGTGTAGATCGCCTCTACTCGACGGTGTTTGCCGATCACGTCGGCGACCTCCTGTGCTTGTACGAAGCCCGTGTCGATGTGGCTGACCGCCCAGTGCTTCTTGTTCGAGGCCCGGTCGAGGCATTGCTCCAGCATCCTCAGGTACTGCGATTTCGTTGCGACCGGTGACCCTAAGGCTCCAGAGAGTTCCGATTCCATTTCCGGCCAGAAATCTCCATTGCCGCGGACCCATTCCTCGCGCCACAGGCCGCGTTCGTCGAAATGACTCCGTATCTCGGCGCGGGGCAGACGTACGAAAAGCAGATCGGCCGCGCTTTCCGCGATGAACATCTCAGGATTCTTGTTCGTGCAGGTATTGTCCTGATGATTATTAGCAGGTTTCGGGAGCAGCGTAGCCAAGCGGCGGAATGTATGCGAAAGCGGTTGGCGGAATTCGCGTGTATGCTCGGTGAACGAGTGGGCGTAATCACCCACGGCGATCGCGAGCGAGATCGCCGCGGCCCGCTTGGCAGGCGATTCGAGCGTCTCGATATTCCGGCGGATATTGTCGAACCACCACGCATCGGTCTCGGAGAACCATTTAAGCAGCGCCGGATTGGATAGCTTGAAACCGGGCATGTAAACATCCTGCAGAACATGCTCGACGTCGGATTCGTCGAACGACTCGGAGTTATTCTGGATCGCGAACACGGCCCGGTGCCAATCCGCCTGCAAGATGTTGTTCGCCAATACCCGAACGCGGCGGCGCTTTAAATATGTACCGATAGCCGGGTCACCCGTGAACGGCAAGGCGATCGATCCGAACTGGATGCGGTGCAGGATACTCAGCTCGAATGCGAGCCAACTCGTCGGTGTGGATGTCGAATGAGGCTGCATATCAGGCGTTGACTGCTCGCGGGGATTGGATCGGTGCGCGAAGGAAACGGCTCACGACATCGGGGTCGAATTCGATCCCGGCCCATTCGATCATGAACTGCCGGGCTTCTTCATCCGTGCGGGCGACTCGCCGAGGACGATCGTCCGTCAACGCGGCGTAAGAATCCGCCACTCGAAGGATTCGTGCCGCGAGTGGGATCTCGTGGGCGGCGAGGCGGTCCGGATACCCGTCACCGTTCCACCATTCGTGATGCCACCTGACCAGCAGTTGGACGCCACGGGCGAATCCTCGTTTCGATGCTTCCTGCTCGCCGATCACCGGATGACGCTGCAGGTCGAGTCTTTCGACGTCGGTCAGAGGGCGGTTCTCCTTAATGTAGTCCCGATTCATCGCAAGCTCTCCGATGTCGTGTATCAGGGCGGCCTGCTGGAGAATGAATCGGTCGTGCGAGCCGATTCCGTAGCTCTCGGCTATCAGATCCGAGATCTCGGCGATCCGCAGCCCGTGCGCGTGCTTGTACCCCTCGAACCGGTCGATCTCGGAGGATAGGTCAAGAAGTTTATCTTCGAAGCGTGCCCGTGCCTGGGCGGTGTCCTGCATTGCGATAGTTTCAGGGAAATGGATTATAGGGTCAAGCGTGACAACAAATCTATGGTCACTTCCTGATCTTCGCGAGCATCGCCATCGCTTCCTTATTGTTTGGCACGAGTTCGAGGAAGCGTTTAAGTTCGCCCTCGGCGCGTTTGAGCATATTTTGCTGGACGAGGAATTCCACGAGCATGAGGCGGATCTTTTCGTTCTTCGGCTCGAGCTTTACGGCATTCTGCAGGGATCCCTCGGCCTGGTGGCGGTACTGATCGCCGGCGCCGGACAGGGCCATGCCGAGGTATGCGTGGAAAAGCGCGTTCTGCGGGCTGTAGTGGACCGCTCTGGTGAGGAACTTCGCCGCTTCTTCGTGGTCCCCTTCGTTCAGCAGGCTTAATCCTTCCTCGAAGCTTTCCAGCCCTTGCTCAGCCTTGCGATCCAGAACGCTTACAGTCTCGGGTTGGCCGGACGCCTTACGTTTTTCGCGGATCTCCAGCTCCTTTCGGATCTTGTCGTCGTACGCTGCACGGGATTCGGCGGTTCGAAGCGTTTCGTGGGCATGTGCGACGACTGTGAACGCGGATTGGATCCGTTTGAGCGTGTCTATAGCTTCGCGGTGGAAGCGGTCAGGGTGAAACTGTTTCGCGAGCGAGAAGTAGGTATGCTTGATCAAGCGAACCTCGGAGTCGGGCAGTACGCCGAGAGCGTCGTAGTGATTCTCCGCCCCTTCCACCTGGGCAAGATAAGCCTCCAGAGACAACGTGACCTCCGGTAGCTTTTCGGGTTCAGGTGGAGGCGGTTGTACGGCCTCGGGTTTGTGCGGTTCAGGTTCCGGCTTCGGAGGCTCGGCTTCGACGACGACCTCGTCGGCGGCTTTCACCTTTGCCACTCGTGCGGTGAGTATCTCACCGACACGCGTCGCTGAGAACGCGAAGTTCCAATCCCGCCGGATGATGAACCCACCCATCCAAAGGACGTATAACGCCTGCAGGAGGCCCGCATCCGGCAGAGTGCAGCGGGCGCGGATCTGGCCGATATCCATCGACCGCTCACCGAATTTCGATAGTACGAATTCCTCATGCTTTTGCAGCGGCGGGACTTGCTCGCGCGGCGGGGCGAGAGCGAAATTCTCCTCGAGGCTCCAGAATGTCGCGAAAATATGATCCTTACTCACGCACCGGGCGTAATCGACCAGGATCTGCCGCAAATCGACCGGGAAGGACATTTCTTCTCGGATCCGGACGAGCGGGCTGAATGTCCATTCGCCCTCCTCCCATTTTAGGGCCTCGACCAGTATGGTATTGATCTGTTCAAGGGTCGTATCGTCGATCAGAGTTTTCTCTACGATACCCTGAGCGACGAGCGAGGCCCCGAACTCCACATCGTTGGCGAAATTGGGGAAGCGGGAGATCGTCTTCGTGTCGATATACCCTTTACGAAGGAGAAGATTGAACAACCGAAGCGATTTGGAATTGGTGGCCGCGTAAACGACATTACCATCGCGAAAATAGATGACCGCTTTGTGGTTCTCATGCGCGACACGCAAGGCCCCGCTGAACTTCGCCTGGGTGATCTCGACGAGCAGTTCGGCGAACGGGTGGTCCTCAAAGGTTCCGGATTGTTCCAGTTGATTTGTCGCGGTCATTTAACGAAAAACGGCGGAAGGGAATGTACGGCAGGAACGGGCCCGTTCAGGCCCGACAATGGATAATAATATCAGAATCGTACTGATTAGTTAAGGGTTTTCTCTGGAGCCGGATGCTGCACAAATTCGAAACTGCAAACGGGACGATTCGGCTGTGGCAGCACCGCAGCGAGAGTTTCGAACACGTGCTGATGAAAGCCCTCGGATACGCTATGTACGTCGAGGAATTCCCCTCGCTCGAGGTGGAACGTTCCGTGGGGTTACGATATAAGCCGGACCTGATCGCGATCGGGCCGGACGGGGGATTCGACCTATGGGGCGAATGCGGACTGATCACGGTCCGCAAGGCCGTCTGGCTAGCGAAACATTCCGGTGCTAAACGATTGACACTGTTCAAGATAAATTACGGCGTGGACCAACTCGCCGACCAACTCCGCGGCGTGATCGAACCGAAGTATAGAGAAGACGGGCGGCTACGGATAGTGAACTTCGTACGCGATATCCGTGATTTGACAGCATCAAGGCAAATTGCGAAAGTTTCCACAGATTGGTACACCGAAACGATCGTCTAAAGTGAAAAAAAACCTGGAAATTCGCGAGTGCGCGACACTCGAAGAGCTATCGGAATGTTTGAACCTGCAGCGGGAAGTGTTCGACCTGCCGGAGGTGGAACTTTCCCCCGTCCGGCATTTCGTCGTGACGAAGAACGCGGGCGGTTTCACGCTTGGGGCATATGACGGGGACCGGTTGGCCGGTTACGTGCTGAGCGTTCCGGCTTTCATGCGGGGCGAGCGAGCGTTCTACTCGCACATGACCGGCGTTCGCAAGGAATACCAAAGCAGCGGAGTCGGCCGTCAGCTCAAGTGGGCGCAGCGCGAGCGTGCCCTTGCCGAAGGCGTGAAGTACATCAAATGGACCTTCGAGCCGGTGAAGGCGAGGAACGGTTACTTCAACCTCGAAAAGCTCGGGGCGATCGTGAGCGAATACCAGAGGAACTTCTACGGCACCGACTACGCCGTTTCGCCTGAGAGCGGAAAACAGATCGGCCTGCAGAGCGACCGCCTGTTTGCCGAATGGCATCTCGAGAGCGACAAGGTCAAGACCCTCGCTGCGGGTGGCGAATGGGTCGAGGAGCGAACGCCCGAGGCCGAGATCGAGATCGTGAACGATTGGAATTCGCTCGTTGAAAGCGACCCCCACGCCGGGCTCGATCTGCAGCTTCGGGTCCGCGAACAATTCGAAGCCGCGATCGCGAAGGGGCTCTTTGCGGGCGGATTCGTTCGGGACGAAGTGCATCCGCGATATCTGCTTTACAGCAAGTAACTTATTATTCCAATTCCCTTTGTGTTCGAGATAGATCCGGATATTCGAAAGGCGAGAACGCTGCCGTCGGAGTTTTACACTGACCCGGCATCCTTCGAACTTTCGAAGGTGAAGATCTTTGAGAAGGCGTGGCATTTCGCCGGGCGTTCGGATGACCCGATCACTCTGCGGCCTTTGGATCTACTGCCCGGTTTTCTTGGCGAACCACTGCTGATCGCCAAAACCGATTCCGGCGTGAGGTGCATGTCGAATGTCTGCACCCATCGCGGAAAGATCCTCGTCGAGGAACCGTGTGAGGCGAACCTGATCCGCTGCGGTTACCACGGCCGGCGGTTCTCGCTTGATGGGAAATTTATGTCCATGCCGGAGTTCGATGGTGTGGAGAATTTTCCTTCGGCAAACGACGACCTCACTCCCGTCGCGGTCGCCGAAACGGGAGGCTTCCTGTTCGTATCGCTCGATCCGATCGACGCGTTCGAAAGCTTCATTGAAGATTCCGATGCAAAGCCGCTGCACCGCGGAGACCTGAAGCTTGTTTCCTCGCGCACCTACGAGGTACACGCCCACTGGGCTTTGTATTGCGAAAACTACCTGGAAGGTTTCCATATCCCGTTCGTGCACAAAACGCTGAACGAAGTGGTCGATTACAGCACGTACACTACGGAAACATTTCGCTACTCGAGCGTGCAGACGGGCTATGACGAAGCAGGAAATGTCGCGGGATGGTACGTTTTCATTTTCCCCAACACGATGTTCAACTATTACCCGTGGGGGATATCTGTGAATGTCGTACGGCCCGTTTCGCTTAACCGGACGGAGGTCGACTATTTCACGTACGTTGCTGACGAATCTTTGATGGAAAATGGCGCCGGGGCGGACCTGCATCGCGTCGAATTGGAGGATGAAGCCGTGGTCGCGAGCGTTCAGCGTGGGATCAGATCGAGGTATTATTCGCACGGCCGCTATTCGCCCACGCGTGAGCAGGGAACACATCATTTCCATAGATTGATCGCCGAGTTCTTGAATAGATGAGTTCGAAAATAGAAAAAGAGATCGAGTCCCTTCGGAGGGAGATCGACCGCCATAATGAGCTTTACTACCAGAAGGCACAGCCGGAAATATCGGACTATGAGTTCGATCTGCTTCTCGAGAAGCTGAAAAAGCTCGAAGCGGAGAACCCGGAACTGATCACCCCTGATAGCCCCACGCAGCGTGTGGGGGGGAAGGCGGATTCGCTGCGGCCTTTCACGCACACAGTGCCGCTGATGTCGCTCGATAACTCATATGATCTTGATGAGCTGAAGGCGTTCACCCAGCGCTGTGAACGGCTCGCCGAGGGCAGAAAGCTCGAATACGTGGCGGAACTAAAGATCGACGGGCTAAGCGTCGCGCTTCACTACGAAAACGGCGTGCTCGCAGTTGGTGCGACACGCGGCGACGGCACCACCGGTGACGAGGTCACGCAGAACGTGAGAACGATCCGTACCATCCCGCTCCGGTTAAAGAAGGACGGCACTGGGCCCGCGGAGATCCGCGGTGAGGTGTTCCTCTCGCGATCGCAGTTCGCCAAGATCAACGCGGAACTCGAAATGCAAGGTGAGAAGACGTTCGCCAACCCGCGCAACTGTGCGTCCGGGACTCTGCGGATGCTCGATTCGCAGATCGTCGCATCCCGCAGGCTGGATATGTTCCCGTACGATGTGCTGCGCGGGCGGCAGAAGATGTTCGCGACGCACTGGGAAAATTTCGCGTGGCTTGCCGAGAACGGTTTTCACGTCAACCCTCACCGAGCGCTCTGCACCAGTTACGAAGAGCTTTGCGAGTTCGTCGAGCAAATGGAACCGATTCGCGACGAGCTCGATTATGAGATCGACGGGGTCGTCGTAAAGGTGAACTCGACGGCCCTGCAGGAGGAGTTCGGCGCCACGACCAAGGCGCCGCGGTGGGCGATCGCTTATAAGTATCCCGCGAGGACGGCGACCACGAAGCTATTGGGGATCCGGGTGCAGGTCGGGCGAACTGGAGCGTTAACGCCGGTGGCCGATCTTGAGCCGGTGCTGCTGGCCGGAACGACGGTGGCGCGGGCCTCGCTTCACAATGAGGACGAGATAAAGCGTCTCGGCATTTTGCTCGGCGACACCGTTGAGATCGAAAAGAGCGGCGAGATCATCCCGCAGGTGCTTCGCGTTATCGAATCGAAGCGTGATGGGAGCGAGAGGGAATATCAT
Source organism: Acidobacteriota bacterium (assembly GCA_023415725.1). Classification (GTDB taxonomy): domain Bacteria; phylum Acidobacteriota; class Blastocatellia; order Pyrinomonadales; family Pyrinomonadaceae; genus OLB17. The sequence goes on along the minus strand of JAEZJR010000046.1, from coordinate 9,411 downwards.
TTCCCGACGGAATGCCCGGAATGCAACTCGCCTGCCCTCCGGCCGGAGGGCGAGGCGGTTCGCCGTTGCTCGAACCCGCAGTGCCCGGCGAAGGTGAAAGCCCGGATATTGTATTTCGCATCGCGAAAAGCGATGGACATCGAGGGCCTCGGCGATGTGCTGGTGGAGATGCTGGTCAAGAGCGGGCGGATCAAAGACGTTTCTGACCTCTACACCCTGACCGTCGAAGAAATATCCAGCCTCGAACGAAAAGCAGAGAGATCCGCGGTGAAACTGATCGATCAGATCGAAGCCAGTAAAACTCGCGGCCTGCAGAGGCTGCTTTACGGGATCGACATCCGTCACGTCGGCGAGCGCTATGCCAAGATCCTCGCGAAGCACTTCCGCAGCATCGACAAACTCGCCGCCGCGACCGTCGAAGAACTCGACGACATCCACGAGATCGGCCTCACCGTCGCCGTAAGCGTGCACGAATGGTTCCGTAACCCTTTGCACCTCGAACTGATCGAACGCCTGAGCGCCGCCGGCGTGAAGATGGAAACAGACGGAGCCGCCATTCAAACCGACGAACGCTTCGCAGGAAAGACCTTCGTTCTCACGGGGAAACTGGAAGAATACACCCGCGATGAAGCGGCCGCTTTAATAGAAGCACGCGGTGGACGCGTGTCGTCATCGGTTAGTAAGAAAACAGATTATGTCGTGGCGGGAGAGGACGCTGGTTCCAAGTTAGCTAAAGCGGAGAGCTTGGGAGTGGCAGTAGTGACCGAAGCGGAGTTCGTAGAACTGGTTTCCAGAATTGTATGACTTCTGGGATGTCGATGATCGAAACGTTACGGGATTTCGTAGAAAAAGCGAATTCTCTGGGTCTCGAATTCATGGTAACCGGTTCGTTCGCGATGAGTGCATTCGGCGAGATCCGGATGACGCGAGATATCGATATTGTCATTCAAATTGAGGAATCAAAAGCCGAACAATTTGTCCGCCTTTTCGAAAACGAATACTACGTTAGCGAGGAAGGAGTTCGAAGCGCAATCGCTCGCCGGTCTATGTTTAACGTGATCAGTCTCGCCCATGGCGGGAAGATCGATTGTATCGTGACGAAGAACTCCGAATTCGCCAGAGCAAGCTTTGATCGACGTTGGAGAGCGGTTGTCTCGGGGATAGAATTCTGGGTGATCGCCAAAGAAGACTTGATCATTTCGAAACTGAATTGGGCACGGGACAGCCGGTCGGAGATGCAAATCCGCGATATTGCTAATCTTACGGACACAGAATATGATTCTGCTTACGTAGCGGATTGGGTCGACCGGTTGCGGTTGAAGGAGATCTGGAACGAAGTAGACCAGTGGAAGACACGTCGAGCGAAAACCGAAGAATAGTTCAAAAGATCTTGATGATGAGATCGATCGAAGAGCGCTTTCTCATCTGCGCGCAATTGTACGAAGAGGCGAAAGAGTTCGCCAAGGTCGGGATGCCAGAGGGATTCTCTCCCGCTCAACAAGAGGCATTTGTCTTCCGGCGGATCCATGGGAGGGAGCCTCGTCAGATAGTGTCAAGTTGAAAGCGGAGTGACTTAGATGGAAACAACGACGGACTGGATGTGGCTCGCACTCGTTCTAGCGTCGATCATCTTTGGTTGGGGTGTCTGGTCGGGGAAAGGCTTACCAGAACGGAGCAAACGCTCTCGTGCCAGACGATTTGCGGTTGCTGCTTTTCGGTCTAGATAAATATAATGAATAACTTTTTTGCAAATAACCTTTCAGAAGCGGATCCCCTCGTGAGCACCGCCATTGATAACGAGGTGCGGAGACAAACTAACGGTCTTGAGCTGATCGCTTCGGAGAATTTCGTTTCTGAGGCTGTGCTGCAGGCGATGGGGACGGTGTTTACGAACAAGTACGCCGAGGGGTACCCAGGGAAGCGGTACTACGGCGGATGCGAGTTTGCGGACGTGGTGGAGCAGGCGGCGATCGACCGGGCGAAGGAGATCTTCGGGGCGGAACACGCTAACGTCCAACCGCACTCGGGTGCCCAGGCGAACATGGCAGTTCTGCTGACGGCCCTTGAACATGGCGATACCATTCTTGGGATGAACCTTTCGCACGGCGGTCACCTGACGCACGGGCATCCGTTGAATTTCTCGGGGATCAACTACAAAGTCGCCGATTACGGCGTCAATAAAGACACCGAGCAGATCGATTACGACGAGCTACAGCGTAAGGCCGAAGAATCTCGTCCGAAGCTTTTGATATGCGGTGCGTCGGCGTACCCGCGGACCATTGATTTTGCACGCATCGGCGAGATAGCACAGAGCGTGGGTGCCAAGGTGATGGCGGATATCGCTCATATTGCGGGTCTTGTCGCTGTTGGACTCCACCCGTCGCCGGTTCCGCATTGCGAGTTCGTGACGACCACGACGCACAAGACTCTCCGCGGGCCGCGCGGAGGATTGATCCTCTGTAAAGAAGAGTTCGCGAAAGATGTGGACCGGAGCGTTTTCCCGGGCATCCAAGGCGGTCCGCTAGTACACGTCATTGCTGCTAAGGCAGTCGCGTTCGGCGAGGCCTTGCAGTCAAGTTTCAAGGATTATCAGCAGCAGATCCTGAATAACGCACAAGCCCTTGCTCAGACCATCGCAGATGCTGGATTGAGAATCGTTTCGGGCGGCACGGACAATCACCTGATGTTGGTCGATGTTTACATGGACGGCAAAGGGATCACCGGGAAGGTCGCCGAGAAGGCGCTGGACGAGGTGCACATTACGGTAAACAAGAACACGATCCCGTTCGATACCCAGAAGCCGTTCACGGCATCGGGAATCCGCCTCGGGACGCCCGCCCTCACGACCCGTGGGATGAAGGAAGAGGAAATGCGGAAGATCGCCGGGATGATTGCCGCCGTCGTTCATGAACCGGAATCCGAAGAAGTGAAGAACCGCGTCCGGAATGAGGTGCTCGAGCTAACCGCAAAATTCCCGATGTATCCGAACCGGTACAAGGCCGGCCAGAACGAAGCTATCTCGGCTGCCTGATCGGTAAGAATCAAAAAATAAAAGGCCACCGGACCGGTCCGGTGGCCTTTTATTTTTTACTGGGTTCTATTCGCCCCTGATCTCGTTTTCGTAATCGTATTGCTCCAAGGCGTCTCGGGCTTCGTCCGATTCGAACTCAAAAGCCTTCAATTCGAGGGCGTTAGCGGCAATATCGGCGTAAAGCGGGTCATCGAGCAGGGGAACGATCAGCCCCACCTGCAGCATCGCCAGCGTTTCGTAAGCGATCGCACGGATCTGCGGTATCTCGGTCTGCCGCACGATCTCGGCTATCTCGCCGGCCGAGAAACGCTCCGCCAATCGGTCTGATAGGGTGTCAAGCTTGTTGTAATCGTGCTTCCTGATCGCACGTTCGGCGAGTTGGATGAATACTTCTGCCGAACCGCTCTGCGATTCGAGCACGCGCACGCACGTGTCCGCCAACGCCGATATTTCATTCAATATCTCATCGTTCGCTTTCGAATCGGGGCTCTTGGATTGTTCGTCGAGGGCGGAGAGGAGCCGGCTGAGTTCCCAATCTGCGTGGGCGTCGTAGGCGTATCGCTGATTTGAGGACACTGTCGGGGCAGCTTTCGATTGCAGCACACCGACCAACATCTTTCTTGTCTCCGGCCGCAAGCCTTCCCAAACACTGGCTACTCTGGGACCGAGATCTTTGATCGTCATTTTCAACAAACTAAAGTTTGCTTGGATAAAGGAGTGTTGTCAAGGAGGTCAAAATTTGCGGGTTTTGACGGGATTTCAGTGCGAGATCTCCTTCGGCCGAGCGGGGTCGAACATTCGTTCTTCCGCTTCAGCGAGTATCTCGTCGCGTTCCTGATCGGAAAGCCCGTCGGGTATCACCTCGACCAATGCAAAGGGTGAGGTCGAGATCCGCCGCAACTCCCAGGCCTCGCGGTCCTGCATCGACCTGCGCGAAAACCAAAGTCCGTCGTGATCCGAAATTCTCAATTCCGCGTCCCCGAAAAGACCCGCCGCATCGCCTAACGACCCGATAAGTTTCGCTGTCAAAAGCACGCGACGCAGCTTCCAGCCGTGTTTGATGTACTGGCCGATGATGTCGGCGATGGCATCGCGGTCCGTCATCTGCGATTTGCGGGCGTGTTTACGTTAACATTCGTCCCCGGCGGCACCGGAGCCATTTGCATGCCGTTGTTCGGGGAGGTCGCGTTGATGGCTTGCTGTTCCCTTATTGACTGTCCAGTCCCGGGGGACTTGAACGTGCCCGCGAACAGGTCGCCGATGGCGAGCTTCCAACCGTCAGATTCACGCACGTAGGGCAGTTCGTCCCATCGTTGATCCTGGTCGTTCCAGACCTCGATCGCGCCCATGTTGTCCTTGATCCGTTCGTCGCGGATCTGCGGCAGCGTTGGGGCGAAACTGCTGGCGGTGAATCCGTTCGACAAGACCTCTGCCTCGCTTTTATTCTGCCGAGCGGCTACCGACTTTGCGAATTCCTTGGTCTTGGCGGACATCTCGTTCCTGATCGCATCGGTATTTTTGGCTTTGATCGCGGCGTAAAGGCGTTTATACGCCTCCGTCGGAGTATCGTTTGGGTTTTGAGCTGAACCGCTGTTCCCGTTGGTGCCGGTGTTTCCGCCGCCACACGAAAATGCGACCGCCGCCGCAGCTAGCAACAAGGTCAATGCAAGGATCTTTCTCATTTCGTAAGAAAGTATAGGTTCCCGCGGGTGGCAAAGTAAATGCGCTGGCTATGACTCAACCCGTTTCAGCCGTTATGATTGCTGCCTATGAAGGCATTGAGATTTTTCGGCGGGGAGTTGCGTCTGGACGATATCGCGCGGCCTACCACTGAAGGAGAAGCACTTATCCGCGTGACGAAAAGCGGTATCTGTAACACCGATATAGAGTTAATACGCGGCTACGCCGGATTCGAGGGCACGATAGGACACGAATTCGTCGGCGTGGTCGAGGAAAGTGCGAACCTTGAAATGCTCGGCAAACGCGTCGTTGGCGAGATCAATGCCGGCTGCGGCGAATGCGCGTTATGCCGGTCGGGCGACCCTCGGCACTGCCCGGATCGTACCGTGCTCGGGATAAAGGGGCGCGACGGTGCACACGCGGAATTCGTTCGACTCCCTGTATCGAATCTTGTTCCGGTGCCCGACTCGGTCACGGACGAGCAGGCCGTATTCGCGGAACCGCTTGCCGCCGCTTACGGGATCACCGAGCAGGTAGACATCGATGCCGACACAAAGGTCGCAGTTATCGGTGACGGGAAACTCGGAATTCTATGTGCCCTTTCACTCGGGCTCCGCTCAAATAAGGTAACGCTTATCGGACGGCACGCATCTAAGCTCTCGATCGCCGAGAGGCAGGGAATTGAAGGGGTTTTGTCCCGGGATGCCACAGGTATGGCATCAATGTTCGACGTTGTTGTTGAAGCGAGCGGCTCGGAATCGGGATTCGCGACGGCGCTTGATCTGGTCCGTCCGCGTGGGAAGATCGCCCTTAAGTCGACCTTCCAGGGGACGCCAACGTGGGAGGCATGGCGGGTCGTTGTGGACGAGATCAGTATCGTCGGTTCCCGCTGCGGCCGATTCGGGCCCGCGGTGGACCTGCTTGCGGAAGGAAAGATCGATGTCGGGCCGCTGATATCCGACAATCTGCCTCTTTCAAAGGGGGTAGCGGCAGTGGAAGAAGCGCAGAAAAAAGGTGTCATGAAGGTATTGTTGACACCATAATTCAGGCTGGTCCGCGTCATAATTTTATATATCGCATAGTGGGCGATTTGGTATACTTGCCGAACAACACACAGGCCCCGCGATCATTGAGGTTTTTGCAAGGGAGACGCTTTTATGTCATTGAGATGGCCGACGCAGCAGAATTCGCTTCGAGTCCTTGTTTTAACGGCGGTGCTGGTGCTCGGCGGAGTAGGCGTCGCACAGGCGCAGAATTCCGCCGCGCAGCTTTCCGATTCGTTCGCAGAGGTTGCGAAGAGGGTCGAACCCGCCGTGGTCAGCATCGACACGAAAGGCAAGACGCCCGAGCCTGCGACCCGCGGCGGCAATACAGCCCCGAACAACACCGACGATATCCTCGAGTTTTTCCGGCGGCAGTCCCGCAGGCCGGTTTCCGCAGTGGGTAGCGGATTCATCGTCGATAGATCAGGCCACATCCTCACCAATGCCCACGTCGTCGCGGACGCCGCAAAGATCACGGTAAAACTCGATGACGGGACCGAATACACCGCCAAAGTGGTAGGTACGGACGATTTAACGGACATCGCCGTACTGAAGATCGACGCAACTGCGGACCTGCCGACAGTGCAGATGGGTGATTCTACTTCCGCCCGCGTCGGGGAATGGGTACTCGCGATCGGTTCGCCGTTCGGGTTGGCCAGGACAGTCACCGCAGGGATCGTCTCGCACGTCAACCGCGATACGCCGAACAGTAATCCCTTCCAGCGCTTCATTCAAACCGACGCGGCGATCAACCGCGGCAACTCCGGCGGCCCGCTCGTTAACATGAAGGGTGAGGTGATCGGCATCAATTCGCAGATCGCGACCACCACCGGCGATTACAACGGCGTCGGCTTCGCTCTTCCTTCGAACGAGGCCATGAACGTTTATAAACAGATCGTCGCCAACGGGAAGGTCCGACGCGGCTTCCTCGGCGTGGCTCTCGATTCGGTAAAGCCCGAATTCGCCAAGGTATATGGACTTAAAGAGGCCAAAGGAGCGATCGTTACTGAGGTTCGCGACTCGGCCAGTGCGGCTGCTCTTGCGGGGATCAAAGACGGCGATGTTATCACCGATATAAACGGCCAGGCCGTCTCGGACGCCAATGACCTTATCGCCAAGATCGCCGGGACGACGCCCGGGGAAACGGTAAACATCGGGCTCTTGCGTGAAACCGGAACAACGCTCGAACGAAAGAACATAAACGTCCGCCTCAGCGAACGCCGGGTGACTGAACGTGACGCAGAAGACGACGCAGCAACCCGTACAAGGCTTTCGGTCGACGGGAAGAAGCCGGACACCAAACCGTTCGGCCTCACGGTCGGGAACCTTACGGCTACTCTGGCTGCTACTTATAAATTAGAAGGTCAAACCGGCGTGATCGTGAAGGAGATCAGCCCGGACAGCTTCATTTCAGAGCTGAAGGCGGCGAACGGTACGCAGTCCGCACTCGGCCCGGGCGATCTTATTCAACGCATCAACCGGGTCAGCGTGAACGACGCCAAGGCGTTCGAAAGTGTGGTCAGCAAACTCCAGAAGGGCGACGCTGTCGTGCTTCACGTGCTCACATACAACCCGGCCGTTTCCAAGCCCGTGATGAAAGTGGTGCAGTTCACGGTTCAATAATTCACAGAAACGTCCTTAGGTCCCAAGGTCCCGGATCCGTCCCGAAAAGGCGGATTTGGAACTTTGGGACTTCGACTTTAGACTCTAAGAATATGGCACAGGCTAAACAGGCGAAATCCAATGGACGGGCGAAATCGTCCGTGAAGAAGTATTTCAACTACATCGGCGGCGAATGGGTAAAATCGTCATCCGGCGAGTGGTTCGACAACGTGAACCCGGCTGACACGACTGATATCGTCGGCCGTTTTCCGAAATCGAACGCGGACGACGTGAATATGGCCGTCGCGGCGGCAAAAGAAGCGGCGAACCGCTGGCGGCTGACACCGGCTCCGAAGCGTGCGGAACTGCTCTTCACGCTCGGCGAGATCCTTCGCGAAAACAAGGACCGCTACACCAACGAGATGACCCGCGAGATGGGCAAGATCGTTAAGGAAGCGGGCGGAGACGTTCAGGAGGCTATCGACTGCACGTACTACACCGCTGGCGAAGGGCGGCGGCTGCATGGTTTCACGACCCCGGCGGAGATGAAGAACAAATTCGCGATGTGCGTCCGTCAACCGGTCGGCATCTGCGGGCTCATCACACCGTTCAACTTCCCAATGGCGATCCCGTCGTGGAAGCTGATCCCAGCCCTTGTTTGCGGCAACACAGTGGTGATCAAGTCCGGCGAGGACGTGCCTCTATCTGCCCTCAATCTCGTAAAGGCCTGCGAAGAGGCCGGCATTCCGAAAGGCGTGGTCAACCTGGTCAACGGTGACGGCGGCGAGATCGGGCCGGTTCTCGTCGGGCACGAAGATGTGCGGCTGATATCGTTCACCGGCTCGACGGATACCGGCCGTGTGATCGCCGAGCAATGTGCCCGCGACAACAAGATCGTTTCGCTCGAGATGGGCGGCAAGAACGCGATCATCATCATGGACGACGCCGACATCGACAACGCGGTTGAGGGCTCGGTTTGGGGAGCCTTCGGTACGAGCGGGCAGCGTTGCACCGCTTCGTCACGTCTCGTCGTGCACAAGAAAGTCTACAAGAAGTTCGTCCAGAAGTTCGTCGAGCGCGTTGAAACGCTTCGAGTCGGGAACGGACTCGACCCGAAAACCGACGTGGGTCCGGTCATCCACGAGGACGCGATGGAGCGGATCCTGGGCTACGTCCACATCGGCCAGAAGGTCGACGGTGCCAAACTGGCGACCGGCGGAAATCGCCTGACCAAGGGCGATCTCGGCCGCGGATGGTTCGTCGAACCGACCGTTTTCTCTGACGTGAAACCGGGAATGCGTGTCGCACAGGAGGAGATATTCGGACCGGTCACTTCGATCATCCCGTTCGATACTCTGGATGACGCGATCGAGATCGTCAACGGCGTCAAATATGGCCTCTCCTCGGCGATCTACACTCAGGATGTGAACAAGGCGTTCTACGCAATGCAGGAGCTTTACACCGGTATTTGTTACGTGAACTCCGCCACGATCGGTGCCGAGGTACATCTGCCCTTTGGCGGAACCAAAGGGACCGGCAACGGCCACCGTGAAGCGGGCACCCAGGTGCTCGACATCTTCAGCGAATGGAAATCGCTTTACGTCGATTACTCAGGCAAACTGCAAAAGGCACAGATCGACGAGTTCGAGATCTGAGTTTGATGAAGTAACTTGAATGGAACAGGCCGCCCCGGGTATGAGCCCAAGGGCGGCTTTTTTCAGCTCAAGAAGTACCCCCTCACGCTCCCTCCCATGAGGATAATAGAGACCAGCGCTTGCATAGCCGCACCGTGATCCGGTTTTGGCGGCGCATGATCGACATCAGAGAGAACTCTCCCGGGAACTTTGTGTTTGGACAAAAGGAGCTTATCGACATACGATTATCGAAAAATTGGGCTAATGGTTGTCCCGATTTGAAAAGAACATCGCAGTGTCGGAAAATAAAGTCTTTTGTTATCAAAAGATAAATACCCCGGAGACTTATCAAAAATGAAGATCGGATTACCGAAAGAGATCAAGGATAACGAGTACCGCGTCGGTTTGACCCCGGCGGGTG
>JAEZJR010000039.1 GCA_023415725.1 Acidobacteriota bacterium | reverse complement strand
GGTCGGAGAGGTTCGAGGTGATCCGCATCCGGGGGAGGCTTTGGAGGAAATCGCGGCCGTAGCCTTTGGTTTTTATTCGCGGGTCGAGTATCGCGATCACGCCCCGGTCCGTTCGGCTGCGGATGAGCCGCCCGATCCCCTGCTTTAGAGTTATGACCGCCTGCGGTACGCTGTAATCGAAGAACGATCGCCCGCCGCTTTCATCGATGAACCTCGAACGCGCCGCGACGACCGGGTCGCTCGGGACGGCGAACGGCAGTTTGTCGATGATCACGCACGAAAGCTGCTCACCCTGCACGTCGACTCCCTGCCAAAAACTGGACGTTGCGAAAAGCACGGCGTTCGGTGTCTCGCGGAAGCGCTCGATCAGCCCGGCCTTCGTCATCGAACCCTGCACGAAACATGGGTAATTCACCCTCGAAGAGACAAGCTCATAAAGGGCCGTCATCGACTGGTTGCTCGTGCACAGCACGAAAGCATGCCCTTCGGTGACGTCGAGTATCTTTATGATCTCGCCCGCCGCGAGCTGCGTGAACTCCTGCGACCTCGGGTCCGGCATCGCCTTCGGAAGGTAGAGGATCGCCTGGCTCTCGTAATCGAACGACGATGGCGCTGAAAAGCCCGAGGTTTTCGCCGTGTCCAGCCCGAGCCGCTCCCTTACGAAATTGAACGAGCCGCTGCTCGAAAGCGTCGCCGAGGTCAGGATGCAGCTATCCACCTTCTCGAAGAGCTTCTCTCTCAAGAGTTCCGAAACGTCCACCGGCGAAGCCCGCAAAAACAGCCCCTTCCCGCGTTTCTCCAGCCAGTAAACGTAATTCTGCTCCGTCTGCGTCGAGATGAAGTCCAGGTCAAATCTGGCTTGCCGTGCCCGCCTCACGAGGCTGTCGATCTCAGGGCTGTCGGGGGCAAGTGGGTCGAGAGTCGAGGCGAGGCTCCCGAGGGCCCCGTCCAAAGCCAGATACACCTCACCCAGAGGTGTCGGCCGCAAGTCGCCGCCGCCGCGGTCGCGATACGAGAAGAGGTCCTGCGTAAGCTCGTACCTCCCGTCGAACCGTGCCTGCGTGAACTTGAGCCAGAACTGGTCCGAGAGCCCCAGTATTTTCGCCGCGACCTTGGTGACGTCCCGTGTCACGAGCGGGTCCGTGATAGGCAAGGTATCAGTGTCCCGAACGAGTTCCTCGAGTTGGAAACTCGACACCTGGAAGCCGAAATAATCAGAGGCCACGTCCTCTATCAAATGGGCTTCGTCGAATATCACCGCCGCATAATCAGGGATCACCCGTCCGAACTGGTTCCCCCGCACGCTTAGGTCCGCGAAGAACAGGTGGTGATTCACGATAACGATGTCCGCGTCCTCAGCTCGCGACCGCATGCGCGTGATGAAGCAGGGCTCGAATTCAGGGCACTTCTGCCCCACGCAAACGTCGCCTCGGGCGTTTATGCGGTTCCAGAACGAGAGGTCTTCGGGCAGGTCGACGAGTTCCCGTCTGTCGCCTGTCTGCGTCTCGTAGGACCACCGTCGCACCGCGTCGAACTGATCTATCTGCCCGATGCCGTCCAGTATCGGCTGGTGCTCCGCTTTTTGAATGCGGTAAAGGCAGGCGTAATTCCCGCGGCCTTTCATATAGGCGGCCGAGAATTTTTTCGGCAGGATCTTCTGGAGAAAGGGGATGTCCTTCTCCATCAATTGTTCCTGAAGGTTCTTGGTCCCCGTGGCGATGATGATCCGCTTTTTTTCTCGCGTAGCGGCCGCGATAGCGGGAATCAAATAGGCAAGCGTTTTGCCCGTCCCGGTCCCCGCCTCTACGATCAAATGGCGCTTGTTTTCGAGGGCCTCGGCGACCTTCTCGGCCATCTTCACCTGGCCTTCGCGATATTCGTAATGCTTGTGCGACCGGGCGATCAACCCATCGGGTCCAAAGATGTCCTGCATCGGGGCGAAATTGTTCGAAAAAAAGGGCTTTAAATGGCGTTGACAGCCGTATTATACTCTGTGATTATTGTATTCTGGCGGTTCCCCGCACCCATTGCAAACTAGTCAGCCGTTGCTTCAACGAAGTAGGTTAGACGCGAGTACCCAGCGGTTGGATTACCGCGTTCTTGCCCTGCCCGAACTGTCCACCCGAACGCGGCGCAACCCGACTCCCGAAAAGCTTCGAGAATGGCTTTTTTAGGAGTTTATTAGACGAATAGGCGCCTAAATGGCTCCCGCCCGTTCACCCCAGAATAGGAGTACAGACCCTAATGCGTTCCAAATCCCCGAAAGGTTCCCGTAACGGAACTCTCTTGACGTTTATCGCTCTTGCGTTCGCAGCGGCCCTTTTTGTCGCCCCTGCCTTCTTCGTTTCGGAGGCCCAGAATTCCGGCAAGTCCATTGGCAAAGGCTCAAATGCCCGCCAGACCTCTCAGGACGATGATCTAAGGAATTACGACATCCGCAGAGATAAGGCTGCTCATCAGAAGATCGCGGATTTACGAGCCAGGTACGGTAGATCAGCCAGCGACGTTGCAGACCTGCGTGAACGCTTTGTTAGGGGCGAAGAGGATCTAAAAGGACGTGTCAGAAACCTTAAGGTCGATTGGGAGCCGAACCAAGGCCGACCGGAAGTGATCTCTCCCGACGTTTCACAAGGCAAGGGTGTCCTCGTGAGAAATTTCGGGCAGTCGCGGGCGGAAACGGTCAGATCGTTTGTCGCCGAAAATGCCGACCTTTTCGGAGTCGCCCATCAGGAACTCGATCAACTGGAAACCGTGGCGGATTACCAAAATCCGGAAGGAGGCATGTCGTTCGTCCGACTTCAGCAGAAGATCAACGGTGTTCCGGTTTTCGCTGGCGAGGTTCGGGCCGGTTTTTCGAATAAAGGTGAACTGGTGCGCTTAGTGAACGGTTTGGCTGCCGGCTTCGGTAATGACGCTCCAACAAACTTTGGTGTCCCGGAAAGGGCGCTTGAGGCCGCCATCGAAAACTTGGGCGGCCGGACGCGAGGAGCTGAGCATAGGGCCGAGCCAGACGAAAAGAACTCTAATAAAGTGCGGTTCGGACAATCGGACTTTTCCCCCACCGCTGAAAAGACCTATTTCCAGACTGAGCCCGGAGTCGTGATCCCCGCATGGGAAGTCTTGGTATGGGAACCGGTCAATGCGTACTACTTCGTGGTCGAAGCGGAAACCGGAGAGATTTTGTGGAGAAAGAACATAACTTCGGACCAAACACAACCGGCAACTTACAGCGTATACGCGAATCCGAATTCGATGATCAATGTTGCCGAAAATCCGGCCCCGCTGACGCCCGGGCCGATCAGTCCATCTCTCGGCACGCAGGGCACTTTATCAAATCGCGCAAGCATCACGCTGATCGGCAACGAGGCCCCGTATAATTTCAATAATCTCGGGTGGATCAACGACGGCCTTAACGTCACGGACGGCAACAACGTCCAGGCGGGCCCCGATCGCGATTGTTTTATTATCCAATCTACTGGCCTATGCAACACGGTTCCGAACGGCACGACTAAGCTTCCAAATCAGGGGGTGGATTCACCCGTGACCGGATCGTCGTTTCGCAATTTTACATACGAATACGACCCGGCGCCGGGTACTCAGGCCCCGGGTTCCGAGCCGCTTGCTGCGGGGAGCGTGCCAGGCGAATGTAATCTAGATCCGCCCGTTACTGAGTTCCAGAAAGGTGCCGTCACTCAACTGTTCTATATAACGAACCGTTATCACGATGAAATGTACCGGCTCGGCTTCACTGAGGCGGCCGGTAATTTCCAGCACGATAATTTCGGGCGCGGCGGGTTTGGTAACGACCGCGTGTCGGCCGAATCTCAGGATTGCACCGGCGCTAACAACGCCAATTTTTCCACCCCGCCCGATGGGAACCGTGGACGAATGCAGATGTATATCTTTTCCGGCCCGACGCCTGCACGCGATGGCAGCCTTGATGCAGATATAGTAATTCACGAACTTACACACGGGTTATCGAACCGGCTCCACGGCAATTCCGCGGGCTTGGCGACAAACATGGCTGGGGGAATGGGTGAAGGTTGGGGTGATTTCTATGCTCACGCTATGTTGAGCGAACCCAGCGATCCGATCAACGGTATTTATCCTACGGGTGGTTATTCCACGTTCAGCGCAGCCTTCCCCGACAACTACTATTACGGGGTACGGCGGTTCCCGAAGGCTGTAATGGCCTTTACAGGGGGGCCGAACAACAGGCCCCACAACCCGCTCACATTCGCCGACATCGACAGCACCAAGATGAATCTGAACGATGGTGCCTTCGCTCCGCAGTTCACCGGGACTGCCGATCAGGTTCATGCGGCCGGAGAGGTCTGGAGCACGATGCTTTGGGAGGTCCGTGCGAAGTTCGTCACACGCTTGGGTTGGTCTGTCGGCAACCGGCGCATCCTTCAATTCGTCACGGACGGTATGAAGTTGTCCCCGATCAGCCCGACATTTGTGGATGGACGGGATGCCATCATCGCCGCTGCTCTCGCGAACGGGACCGCGGAAGACGTTCGCGATATTTGGGAAGGATTTGCCATTCGCGGACTCGGCGCCTCAGCCTCCGTCACTAGCGTCGGCTCCGGAGGCGGAACCGCACGTGTCGTCGAAGCGTTCGATATGCCGAACTTAATGCAATCCCCCGCTATTTCCGTCTCAGACTCGACCGGAGACAATGACGGTTTTGCGGAACCGGGCGAAGCCGTACTGATAACCGTGCCGCTCACGAACAAAACCGGGCAGACAGCAACGAATGTTACGGCGACGATAGTTGGAGGAGGTACGGTCGCTTACGGGACCATCGCTAATAACGGTACCGCCAGCAATCAGATCCCCTACACGATTCCGGGCAACATTACGTGCGGCGCGGCCCACGACATCACCATCAACGTGAACAGCAGCATCGGGCCGGTGAGCTTTGTCAGAACGCTCATCCTCGGCACGCCGGTGACCACCTTCACAGAGAAATTCGACTCCGTTACCGCTCCGGCCATACCGGCAGGATGGGCGGTCGCGACGGAGCAGAACGGCAGTTCTTTCATAACCTCAACCAACGTAGTGGAGTCGGCCCCGAATTCAGCCTTCGCGGTAGATCCGTCGACTGTCGGCGGCGGCACTACACTTACATCTCCATCCATACCGATCACGGCTGGCGGAGCGGTATTGACGTTCCGTAACCGATACAATACCGAAGCAGGTTGGGACGGAGGCGTTCTCGAAATTAGCATCGACGGCGGAGCATTCCAGGATATTCTGGTTGCGGGCGGTGCGTTCATTCAGAATGGCTACAATGGGGTTTTAGGGGAATCCACGAATAATCCTCTAAATAACAGATCTGCCTGGAATGGAAACTCCAACGGTTTCATCACATCCATAGCCCGATTGCCGGCAAGTGCGGCTGGAAAGAACATCCGGTTGCAGTGGCGGTTCGGTGCGGACAATAACACTGTTGGTCCTGGAGCCAATCCGGGCTGGAATATTGATAATATCTCGGTAGCCGGCCAGTACACTTGTTCGAGTTCCTCGATCAGGAACGCCCGTTCCGATTTCGATGGGGATGGTCGTACTGATATCTCCGTCTACCGGCCCCAAACAGGTGTCTGGTATATGCTCGGTTCGACTAGCGGAATTTTCGCTTACCAATTTGGGGCAGGCAGCGACGCCCCCGTTCCGGCTGATTACGACGGGGACGGAACCACCGATGTGGCCGTCTACCGCCCTGGGCAGCAGAGCGTCTTCTGGATTCTCAGAAGCAACGGGTTCACTGTTTCCGCACATTCATGGGGAACAAATGGTGATCTACCGGTCGTACGGGACTACGATGGCGACAGATCCGCTGATATCGCTGTTTACCGGCCTTCCACTGGGGCCTGGTACGTCTTGAACTCATCGGGCGGTGCGTTCGCCGTCGGATATGGCCAGCCGGGCGATATTCCGATAGCTGGCGATTTCGATGGTGACGGGAGGGCCGACCAGTCCGTGTACCGCAACGGCACGTGGTTCACTCTAAAAAGTTCTGGAGGTACATCTTCTTTAACCTGGGGCTCTGCAACCGACAAACCCGTCCCGGCGGATTACGATGGCGACGGCAAAGAAGATTTCGCCGTGTATCGGCCTTCCAACGGGGCTTGGTACGTGCTCCGGAGTTCCGATTTCGCCACCAGGGCAGTACAGTGGGGAGTCTCTGACGATCAGCCCGTACCCGGCGACTACGACGGAGACGGAAAAGCCGACTATGCGATCTACCGCTCAGGTGACTGGTGGATACTCGGTTCTACCAGCGGGATAATGGCCGTACGGTTCGGCGCCGCGACCGATACGCCAACACCGCAGAGCTATATCCCATAGTGGTACCTAACTTTATAAAAAACGCCGAGCATTGCTCGGCGTTTTTTTGTTCAAGGAACGTCTTATTTGCCCTGAATAAGGTAATACTTTTCCGCCCCAAAAGGGCCGCTTCGACATTCTTGGATTCCTGTTGAGCCGTCTTGAGCCTCACGGTTAACTGTTAGGCCCTCCCAACACAAGTTGGCCGAATTCACAGTGGCCGGCAACACCATTCGAATGATCAGAAACGCAAATCGAAGATTGTAGAAGTGGCCATTCGCCGGCCGGATCACCTTGAGGTTTGTCAGCAAGGCGGGCATCCCTATTGAATTTACAAGAGCTATTTACAAGGGTACTGATGATTAGCGAGGCGATCGAAACGGCAGCCTTTTCAGGCCCGATCGTTACAGAGGTCACGGATCCTTGGGCCATGCCGATCGGCCGGCCGGCATGGAATCCGATCGTCGCAGAAATTCCGAAATAGACTTAACCGTGATGGTTCCTGATGTATCTGAACCACACGGAGTTTCGATGAAGGGCAATTGCGGTGTTAAAGGGCCAGGGTTTCGGCCCAAACATTTCGAAGCCATGAGCTGGTTCCACGGGACCTTCTCCCTCCGCCAGGTTTGGATAAACAGTTCTCGTTGATCCTGTGGCGGGCTTTTCGGGCACAGCTGGATCTGTTGCTGTACTGAGCTTGAGTTCTTAATTCAGACCTATGGTCGGGCCTATCGTAATTTCCTCTTGCAGCAGGATCAGACCCACGAAAAACCCGCCGAAGGCATTGCCTTCGGCGGGTGTAAAGGAAGAAACAGTTATGCTTAATTGATTGCCCCGGATCAGTGACGTTCCAGGCGACCAGAAGCTGAATTCTTAGTTAGGGTTTCTGGCCAGCAGTAGGCTGCGTGGCCGGAACTACCGGAACGAGTGTCGGATTCTGCGTCGGGCCTACTACCGGCTCGGTCGTGACCGAGTTGGACGCCGGGTTGCCGAGCGGCACGGGCTGCAGGATCGTCGCGGACGACTTCACACCCGAAGATCCCGGTGCAGGAGAGTAGTCCGGACGGTGGATCCGCGGGGTGATGAAGAACAGGATCTCGTTCGTGTTGCGTGAAACGCCTTTTCGCTTGAAGAGGTTACCCAACACTGGGATCTTTGAAAGGCCCGGGGTACGATCCTGGTTTTCACGTTCGTCGTCGAACAGAACACCACCCACAACGGTCGTACCGCCGTCGGGTACGGTCACCTGAGATTCCATCACCTGGCTGCTGATCGCCGGAGGAGCACCGCCGACCGTGGGCGCCGCCGAGGAGTTTTCCGCTACAACGTCGAGAACGACGGTCCCTACATCGGTGATCTGCGGAGTGATCTCCAGCTTCAACGGAACGTCAACGTAGGTCGTCGTGACGATCGGGTCGCCGCCGCCCTGGCTCGGCTGGATCGTGTTGATCGGCACCTGCGTCTTGCTCTCGATCTTCGCTTTGCGGTTGTTGAGAGCCGTGACGCGGGGCGTCGCGATCAGTTTTGCTTGGCCCTTTTGTTCACCGGCTGAGATCAATGCACTGATCTGAGCGGTGCCGAAGATACCGGTCGTAAGGCCGATCACAGTGTTCGGGATCGACGAGAGAAGGCTGCCGTCCGGCCCCTGGGTCGGGAGCGTAGAGGGGAACGGACGTCCGGCTGCTGCCCCGTCAAGAGTGCCGCCTTGTGCGCCGCTGCCGCGTGCGCCGAAAACCATCCCGGAAAGCTGGACACCGATATCGCGGCTGAAGTTGCGGCTCGCGACTACGATCCGTGCTTCGATCTCGACCTGGGGCTCGGGCTGATCTAGGATCGCAACGAGCTGGCGGATCGCGTCAATATTCTCGCGCACGTCGGTGATGATTATGGAATTGCTGCGAGCATCCGTTTCGATCGATCCGCGGCGCGAAAGGCGCTTGCTGATGATCGGGAGCAGCCCTTCCGCGCCGCCACCGCCCGAAGACGATGACGAGCTCGAAGAGCCGGCGGCCGTACCGCTCGTCGCGGAACCGCGGGCCATCGCACCGGCCGCACGAGCGTAGTTAAGGCGGATGAACTCGGTATAAAGCGGTGAGCTGTCGAGTTTCGTTTCGTTCGCTTGGCGGAGAAGCTCACCCTCGGTCGCAAGTATCTTCGAATCGGCGACTCTAAGGATCGGGCCGTTCACCTGGATCCCAAGCTCCTGGGCCCTGAGGATCGAGTCGAGGGCGATGTTCCAGGGAACATCGCTTACGTTCACGGTCACGGGCGTTTGCTTGACCGATTTATCGATGACGAAGTTCACGCCGTACTGCTCCGTCACGTAGTTCAAAATGTCTCGGACGTCGGCGTTTACGACATTGAGGTTGATCGGCTCACCGACGAACCCCGGGTCACCATATCTTTTGCCCTGGTCCGTACGCTGCGCGGCGACAAGGATCGCCATCGAGCCGATGATAAGTAAAGCGAAGGTCAGCTTTTTGACCATACCGCTCATTGAGAATTGAGAATTCATGTTTCCTCCGTTACATTTGGCGGCGTTTCGGGAAGGCATGTGCGTGCACTGCCCGGGCCGCATTTAACTCGACGCTTGCCGCCCGTCGGGCGGAAGTTCATTGTTCGAACTACTTCTTGCTTTTCCTTGCGACCTTGACCGGCTTCTTGGCAGCTTCGTTCGAAGATTCCTTTGCCGCGGAATTTTCCATTTCCGCCATCGGGGAGACCACCGGCACAGGGGGGACCTTAGCGGTTCCCTCTGCGGTTTGTACCGGAGCAGGACGGGCCGAAGCGGTTTCCGAATCAGCCGGTGCCGTGCCTTGCACGACCTCCATATCGGTGTACTTACGCAGGGGTTTATTCTCGACCGAGGAAACGAACTTGCCGTTGCTCATCTTCGTGACCCTACGGAATACCAGCCTGTTCTCCTCGACCGCAACGAGCTGCCCGTCGAAGAATTTTTCGCCCGGGTAGATCGTGTAAGAAAGCTTGATCGGGGTGGCCTCGACCATCGCTGCGTAACCTCGGGGCGTCTTGAAGATACCCGTGACCGAGAGTTCCTCCAGCGTAAGCACCGAGGTAACCTTCGGGACGGTCGTACCGTTCGCGACGGCATCCGCACGCAGACGCTTGTAGTAATCGATGCGCTGCTCGATAGCGGGGACACCGAGGTTGACCGGGGGACCGGTCGGGGCGGATCCGGGCTTCATCGATCCTGGCTCTCTCTGACGCGCCCAGGCCGGTTTCTCGAACGGGTCTCGCTGGGCGTTTGCTTCCACGAGGCTGCCGGTGATCAGCAAGAACGCTGCGGCGAGCATCGCTGAACCGAGGAAGCGGGCAATTTTCGATTGATTGATCATGGCTTTATCTCTCTCTGGGGTGCGACTGCGGGTGCAAACTCGGGCTTACTTCGCGGGCGGAGCGGCAGGGGCGGGCTGTCCGTTAGCGGGTGCTCCCGGCTTGCCTGGCTGTGGCGCCGGCTTGTTCAAAGCCTCAGGATCGGCGTAATACGCGGTAAGGACGAACTGGGCTGCGAGGGTCTTGTCGGCCTTCTGTTTATCAAGTTGGTTGATCTTGAAGTCCGAGATCGAAACGATCCGCGGCAGTTTCGCCATGCGATCGTAGAACGCCCTCAGGTTGTTGAAGTTCGCGTCGACCTCCACCTCGACCTCCTTGGCCATAATGGAGTTAACGTTCTTATCGTCCCGCGGCGTGAACCGTCTCGTTACGAGTTTCGAATCTTTGGCGTTGGCCAAGAGGTCCGTCAGGACGTTCGTGATCTCCCGTTGTTCCGGCAGAAGGACCTTCAGTTCTTCGTATTCGGCCGATTTGCTGGCGTAGAGGGCACGGAATTCGTTGATCCGCTGCGTCGCCAGGCGGGCCGCTTCGTTCTTGGCCTGCAGTTGGGCGACCTGCTCGGTGAGCACGGCCGTCTCATCTCGCGTCGGTCCCGTTACGAAGTAGTAAACCGATCCGTAAAGCAACCCGGCGACGAAAAGCAGAAGCAAGAGTTGGAAGTGCCACTTAAGGTTTTTGATTTTCTCAAACATGGTCGTGTCCTTCTTTCGGATCGGACGATCCGTTTAGATAAGAGATTCG
>JAEZJR010000215.1 GCA_023415725.1 Acidobacteriota bacterium | reverse complement strand
TTAAAATCAGCGATTTGTACCGCAACGGTTCAGGCGGTCAAAGCGTCTAATTGGGACGGCTCGCAATTTAAGCCAGTTTTGGATGCTTCAGCTATATGTTCGAGAAGGAATCATACAATTTTGAGGTTCTGGCGGAACCGCTCCGTGAGGGCGATATGTTCTACAACCACGAGGTCGGAACATGGAAGTTCGACAATCGTATTTACGCCATCCTCGCCTTATCGCTGATCCTGAACCTCGGCTTTCTCGGTTTCGCCGCCCAAACGAACCTGCTGATGGCTAAAGGGTGCGACAGCCCGTGGGTCGGCCGCGTTTGCCAGGTGCTGGATATGGCCTACGTCGGGGCCGTGCTTTTCGGGACCGACCGTGAGTACGCCGACGCCGTTTACGAACGCACGCAGATGGAGGACGTCGAGGTGACGTGGATCGACCAGACCGGTGTGGAGCCGCAGTTCACATACCCGGAAGGCTATTTTTACCAAGAGGCATCTACGGATCCGTTCGCCGTCGATACCAGCAACGCTTTCAACACCAATCCCGGGTTCCCGATGACTAACCCGATCCCGGGCGGCTCGAGCCTGATCGACACACCGCCGATCGCTCCGAAATCGAACCCGAACGCTGTCGCCGGGAATCTTCCCGATTCGCCGTTCGATCTTTCGGACACCGGGACCGCACCGGTGACGAAAACGCCTAGCCGCAAATCTCTTGGCAAGAAGGGCAACGCCAACGCGAATAAAGACCAGACCGTCGCGGGCACTAATACAAATACGAATACTAGTACCCCGGCCGAACTGCCTGCGACCGAGGATGTAGCCACTGCGGACAAATTTGGCGTTTACATCAATAAACGCCCGATGAAGGACAAAGCTGTAGAGACCCTTGCAGATGTCGGAGCGGACAAGGTGAAGCTCGACAGCCCATTCAAGGTAACTGTCGTCGGCACGCTTGGGTTAGCTAAGGACGGTAAGACGGTCGTGCTCAAGAATCCCAAGCCCGTCGCCGACAAGAACGTGAAGAACGACCCGGCGATGGAAAAGCTCGTTCAGGACTGGATCCTGGCGGTCGGTGACGCCGGTTGGTTTGGTTACCTAGACAAGCTCAAGGCGAAGGAACTTGTCATCACGATCGAACAGAACGATACTGAGTTGGTCGCTTCCGTTAAGGCGGACCAGCCGAACGAGAACTACGCCAGCAGTGCCGCGAGCGGTTTGAACTCGCTCCTGCAGATAGCCGCAACGCAGGTCAAGGACGACGAGAAAACGTTCCTCGAAAAGGCTAACGTCAAGTCCGAAGGCAAGACTTTCGTGCTGAACTTCGCGATCCCGAAACCGGTCGTGCAGGAGATGATCCAGCGGAAACTCAATGAGACCGCGATGGAGAAAAAGAATACGGTGAACACGGCCGAAAGTCCGACCAATAGCACCGCCGCGAAACTTAAATAATGGCCATCAAAAAGGCGCAAAACTCGATCCTGTTGCTCACTACCCTTGGTGTTTACCTCGGGCTGTTGGTGGCGGGGGGTGCCGCGCCTCAGGTCCTGGCCCACTCGGCAACGACGCGTAATTTCGAGATCACGGACGAGATCGAGGTCACGGACGACATCGATCGCGACCCCGACGAACGCGTCTCAGCAAGGCTCTCGCTCGCGACCTATTTTCAGGACGTCGAGAACTTCATCAAGACGCTCAATCGACTAGGCGGTACCGAATACTTCGATCCGTCCGCCGATACTTTCGACGTCACCCAGACCACACAGCTTCCCTGCGTGGCCGCCAATAATGTCGGCAGCTACACGGCGAACAGCTTCGTCACCAAAAAGGAAGCTCTCCGCCCTTGGCTCGAATCGTTCAGCAATCTGCTGACTGATGGCTACTCGCTCGGCGATTGCCTGCCCAATAGCCGCTTCGCCCCAAACGAGGCGACCGATTCGAAATTCAATTTCCATCTCGATAAGGACGGGTTCTTCGTCGAGGTCGCGGTCCGCAAGTCTTCGCCCCAAAACGCGAAGATGCTTGCTGACAGCCTCGTCTCGACCTTCTCGCAGCTTCGGAAAGAAGCCGCCGACCCCGTCCGCGTCGCACTCTATAATTCCACCACCTTTCGCTCCGAGAACGACCAGATCTTCGTCGTCACCCGTCTGCCCCGCGGTTCCCTCGATCCCCTGCTCGCCAAAGACGCAAAGTAGCGGCGAGCCGGCTCGATATTTTTCATTTCATTTTCCTCCGCTCGCTTCCATCGTCAATTTATTATTCCGCCGCGGCATAGACCGTTAAGGTTTTGTTCCGTGTGCTTCCGTAAATTCCGTGGATCCATATATGCTGAACACGGCAGACGCAGGACAGCACCGGACACGCCCGGCCACACGAGGAAAAAATGGCAGTTAACAGTTTTGCAGATAAATTAGTTAAGAAAGTTTTCGGATCGAGCAGCGATATCTTCCTAAAGAAGGCCCGGCCGATCGTGGCCCAGATCAATGATCTTGAAGCCAAGATCGAAAAGCTCTCCGATGAGGAATTGCGGGCCCAGACTGAGAAATTCAGAGAGATCATCCGCTCCCGCCTTGCTGACTTCGATGCCAGCCCTGAGGGACATTCGGAAGAGGCCCCGGAACTCGCAAGCCACGGCTCGACCAAGGTTCCTAAAAGCGTCAAGGACCGCCGCCGCAAGGCCGAGCAGGAAGTACTTCACGAACTCTTGCCGGAAGCCTTCGCCACGGTCCGCGAGGCATCTCGCCGAGTCACCGGCATGCGCCACTTCGACGTGCAGATGATCGGCGGAATTGCCCTTCATCAGGGCCGCATCGCCGAGATGCGAACGGGTGAAGGTAAAACGCTCGTCGCGACACTTCCCTCTTACCTCAACGCACTCACCGGCCGCGGCGTCCATGTCGTCACGGTGAACGATTACCTCGCCTCCCGCGACGCGGAATGGATGGGCAGGATCCACGCGTTCCTCGGCCTCACCGTCGGCTGCATTCAGAACGACATGGACGACGTCGAGCGCAAAGAGGCGTACGCGTCCGACATCACTTACGGTACCAACAACGAGTTCGGTTTCGACTACCTTCGCGACAACATGAAGTTCGACGTCGAATCGCTCGTCCAGCGTGACCATTACTTCGCGATCGTCGACGAGGTCGACTCGATCCTTATCGACGAGGCCCGAACGCCGCTCATCATCTCCGGCGCGACCGATGACGCCACCGACAAATACTACGTCGCGAACGACATCATCCCGCGCCTCGAGAAAGGCGAGAAGAACGAAGAGACGAAGGTGACCACCGGCGATTACCTCGTCGATGAAAAGAACCACTCCGCCGTGCTCACCGAGCAAGGCGTCGCGAAAGCGGAAAAACTTCTCGGCGTTTCGAACCTTTATGATCCCTCGAACATGGAACTACTCCACTGCGTCGAACAGGCTTTGAAGGCACACACGCTCTACAAGCGCGACCACCATTACGTCGTGCAGGAAGGCGAAGTGATCATCGTTGATGACTTCACCGGCCGCCTTATGCAGGGCCGCCGCTGGTCCGATGGGCTCCATCAGGCCGGCGAGGCGAAGGAAGGCGTGAAGATCGAGCGCGAGAACCAGACCCTCGCCACCATCACCCTGCAGAACTATTTCCGCATGTACGAGAAGCTCTCCGGTATGACGGGTACGGCCGAAACGGAAGCGGAAGAATTCGGCACCACATACAACATCGACGTCGTTGTCATCCCGACCAACCGGTCGATGATCCGCAAGGACCACCCCGACATGATCTACCGTACGCTGCCCGAAAAGTGGGACGCTGTGGTGGATGAGATCAAGGATCTTCACGCTCAGGGGCGGCCCGTCCTGGTAGGTACGGTTTCTGTTGAAAACTCTGAATTGATCGCTGATCGCCTCAAAAAGGCGGGCATTCCGCATAACGTGCTTAACGCCAAGTATCACGAGCGTGAGGCCGAGATCATCGCACAGGCGGGCCGCAAAGGCGCGGTCACGATCGCGACGAACATGGCCGGACGCGGTACCGACATCCTGCTCGGCGGCAACCCGGAGGCACTCGCCGAAGAGTACCTCAAGCGGATGGAGATCAACCCGGACGAGGCTACCCCCGAGCAATACGAAGAGCAGCTCCGCAAGGCAAAAGCGGTCGTGGCCGACGACCACAAAGAGGTCGTAGCCGCGGGCGGTCTGCACATCCTCGGTACCGAGCGGCACGAATCCCGCCGCATCGATAACCAGCTTCGCGGTCGTGCCGGCCGCCAGGGCGACCCCGGTTCGTCACGTTTCGTGCTCTCGCTCGAAGACGACCTGATGCGTATCTTCGCCGGCGACAAGGTCCGCTCGATGATGGAATGGCTCGGCATGGAGAAGGGCGTAGCGATCGAATCGAAGACGGTCTCCAAGCAGATCGAGCGTGCCCAGAAGGCCGTCGAGGCCCGGAACTTCGAGACGCGTAAACACGTTCTCAAATACGACGACGTGATGAACAAGCAGCGCGAGACCATTTACGGACTCCGTCGCCAGTTGATGTTCGAGCCCGAGCACCGGGAATATCTGCTGGGAGAGAATGGCGTGGCTCGCGACCTGCTGCATGACCTGACCGGCAGCTACCTTAGCCTCGAGACAGGACCGGACAAATGGGACGTCGACACTTATGCCGCCGAGATCGAGAGCATCTACGCTGTCGACCCGGCAGCGGATGCAGGCGTAGATTTCCACGCCGACAACCCGGACACTATAGAGGAAAAGATCTGGAAAAAGGCGTCGGCCACCTATGCTGAGAAGGAAAAGCTCGCAGGTGAGGAATCGCTTCGTGCTTACGAACGTTACATAATGCTCAACATCATCGACTCGCAATGGAAGGACCACCTCCTTTCCATCGACCAGGTGAAGCAGGGCATCGGTCTCGTCGGGTATGGTCAAAAGGATCCACTCGTCGAGTACAAGAAGCAGTCGTTCGATATGTTCCAGGACATGCTCGACCGCATCGACACGAACACCTGTAAGGCGCTCTTCCACTTGCAGATCGTCACCCAGGACGAGCAGGAAGAGCGCGAACGCCTCGAGCGTCTCGAACAGCAGCGTGCCCGCCGCCAGGCGGCAGGGATGGCATTCACCGGAGCGATGGCAACAGCCGAAGCCGCCGGCGCCGAGGCCGCCCGCCACACGCCCTACGTCCGCGACACTCCCAAAATGAAACCCAATCAACCCTGCTACTGCGGCTCCGGCAAGAAATTCAAAAAATGCCACGGTGCAGGCATGTAGGACCCATAATTAGGACAGGCTGTTAGCCTGTCCATCTTACTCCTTGCAACCGAACAAAGGCGGCCCTCATGGCCGCCTTTTTCTATGTGTTCGAAATGATGATTTTCGCGACGTAATTCGGCATACCACGTTGATTCGGCGCGCGGGTTTATCATTTTGGGCTGGGGTTTAACTTATGCCTGAATCGGAACTGATAAAGGAAGATGGGGATCGCACCGGCACTGAGCGCGAGCTCACCGACGAGGAAAAACGCGAGATGATGATCGATCTCGTCTTTGACGGCGACCGCGATCGATTCAACGAGTTCTGCGATATTGTTTACGAAGCGTTGCCCGAAGACACTTACGCCGTGATCCGCGGCAGTTCGATCACCAACGAACGCTACGACGACGGAGCACCGTTCGACGCGAGCGGGCCCGGCACGAGCGATGTCGACCTGACGCTCGTAGGGCCGAACGCTCTCAAGTACTACATACTCGACGGCTACTATCTGCCCGGCGTCCATACGAAGCCGCTCAGTGACAAAGACCCGGACATCGCACCGGATCTGATCCCCTTGCGCGAGCGCTTGATGAAACTGGTGGGCCGTCCCGTCAACATCCAGGCGACCCGCGATTTCTTCACCTACGTTCGCGAATACTGGCTCAGCCAGCCACACCTCACGATCTGCGCAAAGGAAGCTTCATCGTGACGCTCAGGCTGCTCAGCTACAACATCCGTCATGGGGGTGTCGGTCGCGAAGGTAAGATCGCTTCCGTCATCCGTGCGTGTGCACCTGACCTCGTCGTGCTGCAGGAAGCAACGCTCCCGGAAGTGGTCGAGCGGGTCGCGAAAGAATGCTCGATGGATCACTGGGGGGCAAAGTACGACTATTCGCTCGGCTTCATTAGCCGCCTGCCGGTCGAACACCACGCCTGGCACAAGCCCGTCCCGCTCCGCCGAGCCTTCCTCGAGATAAAGCTACGCGAAATCACCGTCTTCGGCGTTCACCTAAGCGCGGTGCACTCAAACCTCACGGAGCGACTTCGTAAACGCGAACTTCGGGCCCTGCTTAGGAGCATTGAACACCATCAGGACGGCTTCCACGTGCTCGCCGGCGACTTCAACACACTTGCCCCGGGCGAACCGCTGGACCTCCGGCGTCTTCCGCCCAGGCTCCGGCTTGTCGCATGGGTCACCGGCGGGCGGGTTCGCTACGAGACGATCCAGATAATGCTTGATGGAGGCTACATCGACGGCTACCGCAGCCTCCATTACGACAAAGGCTTCACCTTCCCCACCTGGGACCCGCACGTCCGCCTCGA
>JAEZJR010000206.1 GCA_023415725.1 Acidobacteriota bacterium | reverse complement strand
GGTATCGTCGGACCACTTGATGGTGACTTCCGAGTCGCTTTCTTCGATGATCTGTACAGGTTGAACCATGAGGTCAATGTAAAGCTTAAAGGGGAAAGTGAAAAATCAAGAACTGCGAAACGTCATGCACCCGCAGGTGCGGCTTTTTGATGGAGCTGGACCACGCTGTTGATACGCGACGGATCGATGCCGTAATGCGTTGCGTGGTAAACAGCTTTCCCGTCGACGAGCACGAAGGCCTGGGGCGACTGATGCACGTAGCCGGTGCGGGCGGCGATCTCGTTCGAGAGGTCGCGGTTTTCCTGGATCACGAGGACGTTCAGCTCGCCGTCTATTTCATGGACCATCTCCAGCACGTGCGAGCTTATGCCGCAGCGGTTGCTGTGCTTGAAAAGAACGACGGGCGATTCGTAGGAGCGGGCGAATACTTCTTCGAGTTTCTCGAACGAATCCACCTTGTTGATATTTACCATTTCTTATAATCCATGATAGGCACTCGGAGGCGGGGGCTCGAACCTAACCTGTTCTGATGCCGGAAACACCTTTCTGTATGCCACCGCCATTGCCATCATCAGGATCGGCAGGGCCAGATATATGCCGATGCATAACGCAGCGTAACCTACGATCGCCACAAGTATGCCCACGCCGAATAGGCCTGCTACTCCGCCCCGATTCGCCCACACGGCCCTAGCACTTAGTTTAACAGCCTCCCAGCCGTTTAGCCCGTGGTCGACTATTAGGGGGAAAGCGAAAATGAGAAGCGAGTGGATCAGCGTCATTATGACCGCAAAGACCAGCTCAAGTGCGAGCGTGCCGATGATGAACTGCCAAAGGGCATCTTCGGTCATCTTTGGGCCTGCGATAGCTATCCCGATCATTGGGATATAAATCACGACGAGGAACACGATAACCGGTGCCACGAAAACCAATGCGACGATGAAGCCGGGAAGAAAGTAGTTGAAACCCTTGAAAAGACGGTCAAAGACCAGAGGCCGACCGTCGATCTTGTCCAGCAGGCACATATAGATGCCGCAGAGCATCGGCCCAACGATGATCAAGGGGACAATGCTGCCGATAAGCAATCCGACCAGTGTGATGGCGAAGATGAGCCAAAACTGGTCCTTCATGATGGCCCAAGCTTCTTTGTAGACCTCGACGGGGCGGATGACACCGGTTCTGAATTCGGGGGTATTCATACGTATGTTCAGAGTTCCGGCTTTAGCCGGTCTTGTGCTGTAACGAGACTCCCGTAGACCACGGTTACCCGCCTAAAGGCGGAACTCTGCACCGTGGAACTCCTAGCCGCGGTCGTATATCTGTTCGAGGTAATCCCGCACCATTCTATCACTGGAGAATTGCGGTGTGAGTGTGGCGATGGAGTTCTTCATCATCGCGATCCACTCGTGAGGGAGACCATCTTCGCCTTTTGAATAAAACGTCGGAATGATCTTTGATTCCAGCGTGAGGTAGAGGGCGGAGGCGTCTTCGGCATCCATTTCTGAATCTTCTTCGACGTCGAGGCCACCGATCGCGAATCCGTTCTGTTCGTTATAGCCCTCGATCCACCAACCGTCGAGCACAGAGAAGTTCAGCACGCCGTTCATCGCGGCCTTCATGCCGCTGGTTCCGCTGGCCTCCAGAGGGCGACGCGGGACATTCATCCAAACGTCGACGCCTTGCACGAGATAACGGGCCACTTCCTGGTCGTAATCTTCGATAAAGACGGCACGGCTTTGCCAGGAGGAGTCGTGATTGATGCTCATCAATTGCTGCAGGATCGCCTTGGCGGTGCTGTCCTGCGGGTGTGCCTTGCCGGCGAAGACGAACTGCACGGGGCGATCCGCATTATCGACGATTCGGAGCAGACGGTCGAGATCGCTTACTAGCAAGTTCCACCGTTTATACGCCGCCACGCGTCGGGCGAAGCCGATGGTAAGCACGTCGGGTGAGAGGAGTTTCCCCGCGTCCCTGTGTTCGTGGATCATCTCCTTGTTGCCGGTCTCGGCGACGGTCGTACGCTGTCGAATGAAGGCGACGAGGAGGTGCTTTAGGCCGCTGTGGATACGCCAGAAGTCCTCGTTCGGGATGAGGTCCACTGCTGTGGCCCAGGCGTTCGGGTCGTGGATGAGGCGAGCCCAATCGGTGCCGAGTTTCGATTCGAAAAGGGATTGGAACGCAGGTGCGATCCATGTCGGCGGGTGGACACCGTTGGTGACGTGCGTGATCGGGACGTCGTTGACCACGGTGTTCTCGGAGAACATATCCACCCAAAGCCCTCGCGAAACCTCGCCGTGTTTTTCGCTTACGCCGTTGGCGGTGCGGCACATTCGGAGTGCGAACGGGGTCATCCCGAACGGCTCTTCCTTATTGCCGGGATCGACACGTCCGAGGCCGAGGAAGTCTTCGTTCGTGAGCTTCAGTTCCTGCAGGTACTCAGCGTCGAAACACTCGAGAAGCTGCGTTCCGGCGAAGGCATCGTTACCGGCGGCGACGGGCGTGTGTGTCGTAAAGACGCATTGCTCGCGGACGGCGTCTTTTGCTTCGTCGAATGTGGCTTCGGGGTTGGCTCTGAGGTATTCGTGTGCGAGTTCAAGCGTCAGGAATGCGGAGTGGCCTTCGTTCAGGTGGAAGACGGAAGGCGAGATGCCGAGCTTTCGCAGTAGACGCACGCCTCCGATGCCGAGGAGCTGTTCCTGGACGATCCGGGTCTCCGTGTTGCCGCCGTAGAGATGGCCGGTGATCATACGGTCGATCTCGTCGTTCTCGGGGATGTTCGAATCGAGAAGATAGAGCGAGATACGTCCCACCTTAACGAGCCAGACCTGTGCCTGCACTTCACGTCCGCGGATATTTACTGATACTCGGAGCGGACTGCCGGAGTCGTCGTCGACGAGTTCAACGGCGATGCCAGGGCCAAAGATGTTCTGGTAATTCTCGACCTGCCAACCATCGTGCCCGAGACGTTGGCGGAAGTAGCCGTAGCGGTAGAGCAGGCCCACAGCGACGAGCGGTACGTTGAGGTCGCTGGCGGACTTGAGGTGGTCGCCTGCAAGGATGCCCAGCCCTCCGGAATAGATCGGTAGGGAATTGTGGATGCCGTATTCGGCACAGAAGTAGGCAGCGGGAGCGTCAACCGTCAGAACCGCCCCTGGTAAGGGGTGGCGTGAACTTGAACCGGAGACACTATTGGATTTGGTTAACCCGTTTGGTGTTGAGGGGTTCCCACCCGTTACCACGGGTGGTTCCGACATGTAGGCGTCGAACTTTTGCACGAAAGCCTTGAGCCTTGCGAGGTAATCGGCGTCGTTCGCCTTTTGCCAGAGGCGGAAGGGCGTGGCATCCGCGAGGAAACGCTGCGGGTTCTGCTCGCTCTTGTCCCAGAGGACCGGGTCGATGCTGCGGAAGAGATCTACTCCCTCCGGGTGCCATGACCAGTAGAAATTCTTTGCGATCCGTTCGAGTTCGCGAATTGGTTCCGGGAGGTTGATCCAAACGGGTTGGAAAGAGTGAAAAGTGAGATCCATCATCTCCGCTGCGGCTTGTTGCATGCTTTTACCTGGCTTGACCGACTTTGTTGCGAGTCCGCACAAAGACAAGTAAAGACTATAGACGAAGCCTTTTGGGGCTGCAAACGGTGGGTGTACCAGTAATAGGGGATACAAAGTGGTACGAAAGAGACGCTGATACAGATACGCCCCGCAGTTCTGAGTTCCAGTTCAGAGTTCAAGCTTTAGCTTGCATATGTGGCAGCGAGTCTTCTCTGGGCTAAAAAAGACAAGCTAAAACTTGAACTCTGAGCGGAAGGCTTCGGCGTCTGAGGGTGAGAAGAAGACTAGGCGGATCTCGATGTCGTGTTCTTCAAGTAGTTCCTTAACTGTCGGATACACAACTCTTGCGGCTTCGTGTTTGGGATAGCCGTAGGCTCCTGTGGAGATGGAGGGGAAGGCGATGCTCGTAAGGCTGTGTTGAACGGCGAGTTCGACGCTGTTTCGATAGCAGGCTGCGAGGAGCTCCGGTTCACGGCCGATGTGGCTGCCGTAGATCGGCCCGACGGTGTGTATGACGTGTTTTGCCGGCAGATCGCCTGCTGTCGTAATAACGGCCTCGCCTGTGGGAAGGCCTTTTGGGTAGGACGTGGCTCTTATACGCTCGCACTCTTCGATTATGGCCGGTCCGCCTTTGCGATGTATCGCACCGTCAACGCCTCCACCTCCCAAAAGTGTCGAATTGGCGGCGTTTACGATCGCGTCGACGGATTCTTCGGTGATATCGCCGGATCTGATGATGAGGTGTTCGTGCATGCGTCGTAGAGCGGGCTGTTAGCCTGCCAAGGGGACGGACTAACAGTCCGTCCTACGTGTTCAGTTCGCCGACCTTCATGAATTTGAGGTGAAGGGCGACGACGAGGCCGAAGACGAGGCCCATGCCGGCTAGTATACCGCCGATTGAGACGTAGTTCGAGAAGTTACCCAGCCTGATCGACCAGAAGAGCACTGCCGCGGCTACGCCGCCTAGCCCGAAGAAGAGCGGCAGAACGACGAACTGCTTCGGGACGCCCTGGGCCTTTTGTATACGTTTCTGGAAAAGAATTGGCTTCAATCGGTCGTAATCCCACGCTACGAGCCATGTCGCTGCGAATGTCATCAGGATCGTGATCAGCCACGTGCCCGCGAAGCCGACCGATGTCGTCAGCACCGCTATATTCGCGATGATCGGGAGGAAGAGCAATGCACCGAGATGTGCTGTCCGAGGGAAGAGCAATAGTATCGCCGCGATCATCTGCCCCCAGCCGATAAATTCGTAATAGAACCCTGTTTGATACAAAGCATTGAAGTAATGTCCCACCGGGTTGGAGTCCGGCAGCGATGTGAACGGCTGGTGGATGATCTTCTTGTAACTCGGCGGTATGAACCCCACCGCCAGCAGTATCCGTGTGAAAACCGTGAACACCTGAAAATACCAACGGTGCGTGATTGAAGAATGTATCGCGTCAAGCGTGTTTTCGATTCGCATAAAAAGGTCAGTACCACATGTCAGTACCGCCCGTGATAACGGGTGGTGAGGTCTGGACTGTGAGTAGCCTTGTTAGAACCAAATATCTGATTGTGGAGGCCTCATCACCCCATGGTTCTCAGAACGACTCAACCCACCCTGAAAGTTTCAACAATTCACGACATTCGGCTAAAATCCGTCCGATGTGGAACGACACAGATACACCGCTTGCCTTTCTAATTACGTTTCGAACAAGAGGCACGTGGCTTCACGGTCATGAAAAAGGCTCCGTAAACCGGGACAATAATGTCTATGGGGCTCCAATGCTGCCCTCGAACAAGGGATGGGAAAGATACAATCTCTCGAAACTTAAGGGCGAGCCTGTATACCTCGACAAAGAGCAACGTGCGATAGTTCAAGAGGCTGTGAAGTCCACGTGTCGGCTTCCTAATTGGACCTGCTTTGCGGTTAACGCGAGAACAAATCATGCCCATGCTGTCGTGGGTAATGGAGAGACACCGGCGAGCAAGGTCCTTCATGCACTAAAGGCAAACGCCACCAGATCGCTGAGGGAAAAATTACTTTGGACGGAAGCATATAGTCCTTGGGCGGATAAAGGCAGTCAACGCTACCTCTGGAATCAACAAAGTATCACCGATGCGATCGACTACGTGCTTTATAGCCAAGGCGACGACTTTCTGTATACTGAGTAATTTCGTAGTGTCGTTACTACCCCAGGTATTGGGTGGGTGGTCGGTATGTAGGCGTTAAGCGGCTAAGCATCACGCAACGACTGCATTGCCGCGACCTAACCACCCGTTATCACGGGTGGTACTGACATGCGGTGCGAGCAAATTTATGAACCTGGATATTATCCCCGTTAAATGGTCGGATGAGGGTGTTTTGATGTTGGATCAG
>JAEZJR010000195.1 GCA_023415725.1 Acidobacteriota bacterium | reverse complement strand
GTCACGTTTCGTGAGGACCTCCCTTACGCCACAGCTCGAGCGAAGGGCAACGCACAAGACGCGCTGCTAATGAAGATATGCGCGGAAACGCCCGACAGCTCGAACATCGAACTGCCGAACGTCATGGCAATGATCCGCGATCTGGATCGGGCCTAGCTTGCTGCGTTTGCGAATTGCCCCGGCTGATATGAACCCGCCGGGGTGCGGAACGCGATGTTGAATCGGTTCCAGGTGTTTATCGCCGCGACAGCGAGCGTCAGGTCCACAAGTTCCTCTTCGCTGAACTCCTTCTTCGCTATCTCGTAAATCTCATCCGGCACTTCTTGCCCTTCGAGTTTCGTCACCGCCTCTGCCCACGCGAGTGCGGCCTTCTCACGCGGGGTATAGAGGTCCGTTTCACGCCATGCAGATACGAGATAGATTCGCTGCTCAGTCTCGCCGCCGTGCCTCAGGTCCTTCGAATGCATATCGAGGCAATAAGCACAGCCGTTTATCTGCGACACCCGATATTCGATCAACTCTCGCAGATTTGTCTCTATCGAAGACTTGTTGAGATACGCCACCATCCCGAACACCGGCGTCAAAGCCTTCTTCCCCTTCTCCATTAAATTGATTCTCGCTTCCATATGAATAACTCCCTCGATGATTTCACGGGACCGGATATTTCGGCCCTCACTATCAAAGACGGGCGGCGCGGTGAGCTGTGACATGCCCTTGAATTATTTTTCCAGGCCTCTCAATTTGTCCGGGTTCATTACGCGATAGATCGCGGTGATCTTTCCGTTCTCCGATTCGAAAGTATTCGCGGCGAAAATGTGCCCGTCGTAATATTCCACGATCCCGGGCTCACCGTTGATGTCCCTCATCTCGCGGGTGATCCTATCCGAATGCCCGGCGACCGCGATGACGAAAAGCCTTACCACTTTGCCGAGGCCCGTGATGACCTTGCGGGCCGCCGTGATGTTTCCACCGCCGTCGCTCGTTACCCTTATGTCGGGTGAGAACAGTTCCAGAAGAGCATTCCCGTCAGCGGTATAAGCGGCGATAGAGAATTTCTCGACAAGTGAGCGATGCTGTGCCGGATCGGGTCGAAAGCGTGGTTTGTCCGAACGAACGCGCTCCCGGGCGCGATGCAGCATCTGCCTGACCGCAGGCTCTGCTTTTTCCATTATTCTCGCGATCTCCGCGTGACCGAGATCGAATACATCATGCAGCAGGAATACAGCTCGCTCCGCCGGCGACAGCCGCTCCAGCATCACCATGAACGCCATCGAAAGACTCGATGCGAGTTCCACATCATCCTGCGGCGACGGGTCGACCACCGGCTCGGGCAGCCATGGCCCGATGTAGGTTTCCCTCTGCATGTAGGCCTTCCGCAGCCGGTCGATAGAAAGCCGCGTCACCGCCGTCACCAGCCATGCCTCGGGCGATTCGATCGACTTCGCGTCCGCGTTGTGCCAGCGTATATACGCGTCCTGAACGATCTCTTCGGCGTCGGCACGCGTGCCCAACATTCGGTAAGCGATACCGAAAAGCCTCTGCCGATACCGGTCGAACGTTTCGAGTTTTGACACTGCCGCTGTGGTTTCCATCGGTTCAATTCTAGAATATAGACGAACGACGTTAACTTTTGTGACAAATGACGAGAACCGAATTTGATCTTGAAAACCTGGAAGCGATCGACCTGTCCATCCCTCTCCGCTTTGACGGCCCGCAACCGAACGCCTGGGGTGTCGAGCGTGCGACATCTCGGCCCGTCGTTGCCGGCGATTTGATCGGCGACACTCGCCGCGGCGGTAGCGTCAATTTCGAGCAATACACCTTCATCCCCCACTGCAGCGGCACTCATACCGAATGCGTCGGTCACATCACTCACGAGCGAATCTCGATCAGAGAATGCCTCAAAGACATTCTCATCCCGGCGGTTCTCGTAAGTGTGAATTCAGGATCTGATAGCGGCGACCGCTTGATCACACGAGCGGTGCTGGAACGAGGAATTGACTCGTTAGATAGAACAGATCCGCATTTCAAAGCCCTGATCATCCGCACGCTCCCGAACGGAGACTGGAAACAAACGGCTGAATACGGCGAAAACAACGTACCTGCCTATTTCGCACCCGAGGCGATGGACCTGATCGTCGAACTCGGTGTGAAACATCTTCTCGTTGACCTCCCCTCGATCGACCGCATCTTCGACGACGGCCAACTCGTAAATCACCGTAAATTCTGGAACGTCGAACCAGACAGCCACGAGGTCAACTCTGAGACCCGCCTCAACAACACCATCACCGAACTGATCTACGTACCCGAGTCGGTCGAAGACGGCGAATACCTCCTCAACCTCCAGATCGCCCCCTTCGAATCCGACTGCTCCCCCAGCCGCCCCATCCTCATTCAAACGCCATGATCCGGCGCTGTTCTTCCTGCTTTTTGTTTTCTTATTTTCTTGTTTAGTGGTTGAAAGAAATTTGAACCACGAAACAAGAAAATAAGAAAGAAGATCCTGAATTGGGCGGCTTGCCGCTGCTTTCCCTCCTCCCCAGACAACACTAAAATGAATCCATACAACTAGTTACTCGAAATCCGCCACCAAACATTCAATGAGAAGCGTCATCACAGCCATCTTCACCTTGATCCTCGCGGCCGTAGCGTTCGGTCAGACTCACATGATCGATTCGAAACGCGAATCGGCCCGGTCTGATAAGTTCACCAACGGTATCGTGCGGACGACGCTGGTGCCCGGCGACGCTAACGTCAAACTGACCATTAACGTGCCGTCGTTCCAGATGACGCTCTGGCAGAATGGGAAGGAAGTGGCGATGTACCCGGTTGGCGTGGGTAAGATCGATTACCCGGTGGCGATCAGCCTGCGAAAAGGCACATCGATCGAGTGGAACCCTGTCTGGATCCCGCCTTCAAGCGATTGGATCGAGAAATCGAGCATGGTCAAACCCGGCGAGATCGTCCTGCCCACCGATCCGCGAAACCCGCTCGGCAAGGTGAAGATCCCGCTAGGCTACGGCTACCTCCTGCACCAGGCGAAA
This sequence comes from Acidobacteriota bacterium, assembly GCA_023415725.1. Classification (GTDB taxonomy): domain Bacteria; phylum Acidobacteriota; class Blastocatellia; order Pyrinomonadales; family Pyrinomonadaceae; genus OLB17. The sequence continues at coordinate 8,248 of JAEZJR010000195.1, read as the reverse complement.
GGGCCGCAGGACATGGGGAATCTCGTTTCGCACGGCTGCATCCGCGTGATGCAGGCGGACCTCTACGACCTTTCCGAAAAGATCGTGGCCGCCCTCGGACTCGACGTCACCCCGCAGCAGATCGCCGCCGCGAAGCGAAACAAGAAAACGCTTGTCGTACCGATGGATCCCCCACTCACGGTCGAGATCACGTACGACACCATCGTCGTCGAGGACGGCAAGCTGAACGTTTACCCGGACGTTTACGAGCTCAAGAAGAACACGCTCGAGAACGTCCGCGCTGAACTCAAGTCCAACCACATCGACGATTCGCTCGTCACCGACGCCGAGATAAAACGCATCCTCAGTCTGGCGAAAGGCAAGAAAAAATACGTCGCTTCAGTCGCCGACCTCGAGGCCGGTAAGGCCACAAGCCGCGGCCGATACGTTTCTGTCCTTCAGCCCGCCGCCGCACCAACGCGATCAGCCCGATAAAAAACTTTGCGTCCTTAGCGAGCTTTGCGTGAGATTAATTTTTCACGCAAAGCTCGCTATGGACGCAAAGAAAAGCCTCGAACCGATTCCTACCGGCCCGGCACGTATTCCCAGTGCCACGGCTCATAAAAATACGGATAAAAACCGAACTTATGAGCGTTTTTGACCAGCCATTTATAAGCCGGCGTCTGCACCTGGATCAGTCGGTTCGGATCTTTGGTCGTCACGGGCTCGCCGCCGACGTAAATATCCAAAGCCTGTCCGGTAAAATGCGGGCTGTTTTTCGCGAGAGCAGCACGCCCAGCGTTCGGCTCGCGTTTACGCAAAGCCGCCTGATATTCCGGCGAGCGATAAGCCGAAACGATCCTTAAAAACTTCTCGCCCGGGGCGAGTTCCCCATCGCGAGTGAACCGGAGCTGGCCGCCCAGATCCTTCGCCGCCGCCGCCAGCATGCGCTTGTACGCCGCATACGTGGCCCGCTCGAGCTGCAGCATATTCGGGTCGCGCCCGGAATCCCAGAAATCGCTTATCGGAGCCGATAACAACATTTCGGCGGGCGGCGGTGTCGCACGCCCCAAACGTTGGCCCTGCCAATGCTTCACAAACGAGGTCATCGTCGTGTCGTCCATTATCCCGGTGGCCGGTAATCCTTTACCCTTCTGCCAATTAGCAAGAGCCTCCGCGAAATCGGTGGAGCCAACCTCCTCATCCGTTCCGATCGTGTGCGAGATCAGCGGAACATAGATCTCCCACCCCCGCTGCATCTTCCCGCCGAACGGCCAGGAGAGAGTGCTGCGGGTCGCAGAATTCGCAGCCGCGGCCGCCGCGAAAGCACCGGAGTTCGTGGACTTAGCACGCGTGGTGCTCACCGTTTTCGTTATTCTCGGCCCCTCCGGGCTCATCGCCTTTTGAGCGTAAACCTTCCCCCGGCCGGCAAAATAAAATACGCCAAACACAAAGAAAACGAACAAAGTCGTGAGGAGAATAGACTGTTTCTTCATAGGGTAACTTACTACGATGGCCCTAAAAACTCTCACGTTCGCCAAAAAGTGCTATTTAACTGCATGCTCTAAGGCGGTCTTCAGATCGGTGAATTTGAACTCGTAACCCGCGTCCAACATCCGCTTCGGCACCACCCGCGTCGAATCCAGCAAGAGAGCGTCCCCCATCTCCCCGAACACCATATGCACCGCAAATTCCGGCAGCGGCAGGAACGTCGGCCGGTAGAGCACGCTGCCTAGCGTCTTCGTAAATTCTTCGTTCGTCACGGGGTTCGGTGCCGTGACGTTTACCGCCCCGCGGACGTTTTCGTTCTCCAGGGCGAAGTTGATGATCCCCACCACGTCGTCCAGCGAGATCCAACTCATCCACTGCTTCCCGCTCCCGACCACGCCGCCGACGCCCAGCTTGAACGGCGTCATCATCGTCGCGAGCGCACCTCCGTCCTTCGAGAGCACGATCCCCGTTCTAAGAAGCACAGTCCGGATCCCCAGGTCCTCCGCCCGGCGAGACTCGGCCTCCCATTCCTTCGAGATCTCGGCCAGGAAGGTCTTCCCCGCCGCGCTCGATTCCGTCATCACATCATCGCCGCGGTCCCCGTAGAATCCGATGGCGGAACCGGTGATGAACGTCTTCGGCCGCTGCTCGAGCTTGTCGAATGTCTCGATCATCGACCGCGTCCCGAAAACGCGGCTGTCGCGGATGGCCTTTTTCTTTTCCTCCGACCAACGTATCGCGCTTATGCTCTCACCCGCCAGGTGGACCACGGCGTCGATCCCTTCCAATCTGGGGAGGTCCGCGTCCGCGAAGCCCGTGTCCGGATTCCACTGTATATGCCGTTCGTCCTTCGGCTCGCTCCTTGAGGCGAGCAACATCTCGTAGCCCTTCTTTTCAAAGGACCTCTGCAACGCCTTCCCGATCAGGCCCGAGGCTCCGGTGATCAATACTCGCATATCAACGGAACGCGGACATTCCTGTCCGCACCCCTTTTGCTCCCCTTACAAATCTGATTTACCGCACTAGCCTGTTCCTCAATCCAGGACTGGCATAACTATATGGCCAGTCTTGCGGCGAAAGGCACAGCCTGGCCTTCACCGGATTGTTCTCAATATACCTGACCGCCCGTTCAAAGTGTTCTGAATCACGAATATATCGGTCGAAATAATCTGGCATCCAAACTGTCCCTTTTCGCCCTAATTTCTTGTTGATCAGGTAAGCAGTGCTCCCTTTGAGGGTCTTGATTATATCCGAAAGTGCCCATCCCTCGAGCGGTCTCATAAGCCAGTGCACGTGATTCGGCATTATTACCAGTGCGTAGGTTAAGTACCGAACACCATGGAAATAAAAGAGCGCCTCGACGACTAACTCCGCAAAGACCGGTACGCCAAACAAGCACTCCCCCGCCCCTTTATCGAGAAACTCCTCGATCCTGATCTGCTTTTCTCGAGCGTAGAACTTCTCTAGCTTATTCGCTTTAGTCTCTTCCTCGAGTCGATTTAGTATGGCCTGCGGCAACGAGTCGGCCAAACGGAGCGTGATGAACTGGCAAACTTCACCGTCGAAATGTGGAAGATAACCTCTGGTGTGCCAGCGCCTTCGTTCCTCCATAGCTTTTCTTCGGCCACGTAACTGCGGACAGGAATGTCCGCGTTCCGCTTACTTTTGGTTTCTTAACTTGTCGTGGACCAGCGATGTGAGAGCCCGGATCTCTTTATCTGAGAGTTGCCCGCGGAAGGGGTTCATCCCGTTGCCGCCGTTGGCGATCTGGTTGTAGATCTCGGCTTCCGTTTTGAACTTGAATTCCCCCTCGCGTAATGAAGGAACGACGGTGCCGTCCTGCAGGGTTTTGCCCGTCGCCTCCATGCCATGGCAGATGGCACAGTTCTGACGGAATAGCGAAGCGTCGAGGTCTTTGCTCTTGGCGATCGTGTAGGGTCCGGTAGCGGTCGAATTGATACAGGCCGCCCCCGCTAAAGCGAGGAAAACGATGATGGCGGTGATTTTCGCTCGAAACATAGCCTTGTTGCTAGTTTGACGAAATATCACCGCCTATTCAAAGTCCGGCACAGATTAGCCGACCTGATCCTCTCAAGAAGCCGTTAGTGTTTCAGTTCCTGCCGCAAGACGAGTTTGGAGATCTTCCCCGTGTTCCCTATCGGGAGGCTATCGCGAAAATCGACGTAACGCGGATACTTGTTCGCCGCCATCCGCTCCTTGCACCAATCGATGAAAGCCGCGTCGGAAAGCTGTGCTCCTTCTTTGAGCACGAGATACGCCTTCACCTCCTCGCCCATCCGGTCGTCCGGCACCCCGATCACCGCACAGAGCGAGACTGCCGGATGCGTCATAATGATCTCCTCGAGTTCCCGCGGGTAAACGTTATACCCGCCGCGCAGGATCATGTCCTTCTTCCGGTCGACGATCGAGAGATACCCCTCCTCGTCCATGATCCCGATGTCGCCCGTGTGGAACCACCCGTTCCTGAACGCCTCTTCGGTCGCCTCGGGCCGTTTGTAGTAGCCCTTCATTATGTTCGTGCCGCGGATCAATATCTCGCCCCTCTCACCACGCGGCACTTCCTTATCATTTTCATCGCCGCAGATCACCTCGACGCCATAGATCGCCTGCCCGACGGTCCCGGGCTTCGACGGCTTCTCGAAATGATTGAAGCACGCCAGCGGCGAGGTCTCGCTCAACCCGTACCCCTCACGCACCTTCACGCCGAACTTCTCCTCGAACGCCTTCATCACCTCGACCGGCATCGGTGCCCCGCCTGAGGTGCACACCTTCATGTTCTCCTTCACGCCGCTGATGTCCTCGCCTGATTCCTCCGCGTATTTCAGCAGCGACCAGTACATCGTCGGCACACCGATCCAGAAATTCACCTTCTCCTTCACCATGGCGTCGAGCGTCGTTTTCGGCTCGAATCGCGGCAGCAGCACCACGCGGTTCCCCGCATAGATGTGCGTGTTCATCTGCACTGTCTGCCCGGTCGTGTGGTAGAGTGGCAAGGTGATCAGCACCGTTTTCTGCTCGCCGTCGGTGAAATCGATATTAGGTAGGTGGCTGCTGTATGTCGTGACCGCGTTCGACCAGATGTTCAGGTGCGTCAATTCCGCCCCTTTCGGCTGCCCTGTCGTCCCCGAGGTGTATAGGATCGCGCATGTGTCGTCCGAGGCCGTCGGGTACATCTCGAACTTATCCGAATGCGTGAACATCACCTGACCGAGCGTCTTGTGCCCTTCGATCGGCGAAGCACCTGCGGGATCCTTCGTCATCACGATGAGGTGCTCACAACTTTCGACGCGGTCGAACGCATCCTTCGTGTGCCGCCCCATCTTAAGCTCTTCCGTCCCTTCGAAAACGAACACCGCCTTCGCGTCCGAATCGCGAAGCTGATACTCGATCTCCCTTGCCGTAAACAGCACGCACAGCGGAACAACGACCGCTCCCGCCTTCATGATGCCGTAATACACGATCGGGAAATACGGCAGGTTCGGGCAGTTCAACGCGACCTTATCCCCATATCCGATCCCCATCTCCGTCAACGCGTTCGCGACCCTGTTCGACATCGCATCGAGTTGCCCGTAGGTCAGCCTCGTGTCGTTCCACACGATCGCCTCTTTCTGCGGTGCAAGCTTTGCATGGTGCGACACCGCGGACGCAAGATTCAACGTTGTTACATTGCGCATATCTATCGGGACGAGTTGTTAGCTATTGAAAACCGGAATTGGATTAGTTCTACCACAGAACAATAGGAACGGAAAACAGATCATTCACCGTGGCCCTCTGACCACGTTCACCTTTCCGTACAATTCCGTGCATTCCGTGGATCCTCTTCCTTCTTTCCGTGTGATTCTTCTTGTTCTTCTTGTTCTGTGGTTACGAATTTTAACCACAGAACAAGAAGAACAAGAAGAAAAGATCTGAACCACGGAAAACACGGAATGCACGGAAAGGAACTGAGATTCACATGCCAAGGATCAGGTTCGATCAATATGCCGATGTGACGGAATCGACAGTAAAATCGATTTTGCCGGAGGAACTGATCTCTTTCCCGGTCTGCTGGATCGAATGTACCCGCCATTCTTCCCTCTGCTCAGGAAAGTCGCTTCGGAAATGTCCGCCTCTTGATTCTTCGCGCCATAACGCAGCCCGTGCGACGAGCAGCGCAAGCGTCACGAAATTGCGAGACGATGTCGAAAGATTGGACCGCTCGATCTGCTCGAATTCCGCTATCGCCCGCCGAAGCGATTCGCGGTCGCGCAGGATCCCGACACGTTCCCACATCACACGCTTCACACGTTTCCGCACCGCCGTGGAAAGTGCGGACTGCGGACTGCGGACTGCGGAACCAAAGGAAGCTCCAAACTGACCACTGACCACCGACAACTGACCACTATCCTCCGCCGCTGCCTCCCCCGCTCTCGCTCCGAAGACCAATCCTTCAAGCAGCGAGTTCGACGCCAACCGATTCGCCCCGTGCACACCCGTGCAAGCGACCTCTCCAGCGGCATAAAGCCCCGGCACCGTCGATCGCCCATGCAGGTCCGTCCTGATCCCTCCCATGCAGTAATGCGAGGCGGGCGAGACCGGCAGCATGTCCTTCGCGATGTTCAGTCCGTAGGCCGCACAGGTTTCGAATATCTTCGGGAAGCGATGCCGGAGGAATTCTTCATCGAGAGCGGTCATGTCCAGAAACACATGCCGTGCCCCCGTCCGCCGCATCTCCGCGACGATCGAGCGTGAAACGATATCTCTCGGAGCCAGTTCCAGCCGCTCGTCGTAACGTTCCATGAAACGCTCGCCGAGATCGTTCCGCAATATCCCGCCTTCGCCGCGCATCGCCTCGCTCAAAAGGAAACGCGGTGCCCCCTCGATGCTCAACGCCGTCGGGTGGAACTGGATGAACTCCATGTCCGCCATCTCGGCCCCGGCGAAATACGCCATCGCCATACCGTCGCCCGTCGCCACCGGCGGGTTCGTCGTGTGCAGGTAAAGCTGCCCGGCGCCGCCCGTGCACATGATCACCGCCTTGCCGCGGATCTCACGGGGCGAGCGGAGGATCGGATCGAGGAACCGCACGCCAGTGCATCGCTCGCCCTCGACGATCAGGCTCTCCGTATTCGCGAACGGCAACAGGTTGATCGTCTTTTCCTGTCTCGCCCTCGCGATCAGCGAGCGCACGAACTCCGCACCGGTCGAATCCCCGTGCGCGTGCAGGATCCGCCGCCGCGAATGCGCCGCCTCCTGCGTGAAGACGAGTTTCCCGCCCTCGCGGTCGAACTCGGTCCCCCAGTCGATCAGTTGTTTGATGTATTTGGTGCCTTCGGTAACGAGCGTCTCGACCGCGCGTTCGTCGCACAGCCCCGCACCGGCCACGAGCGTGTCGCCCTCGTGCAGGGCCGCCTGGTCATCCTCGGAGAGCACGACCGCGACCCCGCCCTGGGCGTATTCGGTATTCGATTCGCTCGCCTTGTCCTTCGTGAGCACGGTCACGTCCGCACCCCGCTCCGCAAGCGCGATCGAGGCCCTCAGCCCAGCCACCCCGCTGCCGACGACGATAAAGTCCGTGACCAAAGACATTACCGAGAATTTAGCAAATTATCAGTAGCCGGGACACTCAGAACAAGCGGAATCGTTTGAACACAACATCTCCGTGGCCCTCTGTGTCTACCCTTTGTGCCCTTTGTGTTAAAAAGCAAATGGTTCACACAAAGGACACAAAGCTGTTCATAAAGGGCACAAAAAGGTATGTCCGACTTCACTTTCGCACGTAAAACTAAAAATACTAGCGATCACTGGACCGCGGACTTCTCTTCGGCCGTTCCGTGGTGTTCCGACGACTTATACAGCCCTGTGTACGCGCCCTTCCGCACGTCGATGCCGTGTTCCACATACGCCTTCATCGCTGACAGCATCTGCGACCAGCCCATGCAGTTCAGGTAAGAGCTGTTCAGGTCGTCTTGCGTTTCCCGCCATCCCGTCTCGCTTATCCGCACGATCGTTTCGTCGGGCCCGTCCGCGTCGAATTGCATCTCCACCTTCGTGAACAAACCCTTGGCCCCTTCCCAATTCAATTCGATCAGCTCATTTGGAATGACCCTCGACACCTTCACAGGAAACTTGTGTTTCTCATCGCCCGGATTATCCGCGAATGCCCACTCCACGGTCGTCCCTTCATCTAACGGCGCACTCGCCCCGCCGTTCGTAAAGTATCCGCTCAGCTTTGAGGGGTTGTACACCGCATCGAAAACCTCCGCCACCGGTTTCTGTATCTTCGTCTGCACTTTGAATTTAAGTTCCATAATTACTCCTGTATCTATGCCAGATTTAATTGCCAAGAAACGTCCACTGCTTACTGCTTACTGCCTACCGCCTACCGCCTACTGGCACGGGCGCTGAGTATATGTTACAATCTTATAACATGTCAAGAGTGAGAAACGACGATCTCGTCTACAAAGCTCTCGCCGACAGCCGGCGCCGAGAGATCCTCGACCTTTTGAAAGAAGACCCTCGGACCACCGGCGATATCTGCTCCCATTTTGAAGGTTCCCTCGACCGCTGCACCGTGATGCAGCACCTCGGCGTGCTCGAAAAAGCCGGCCTTGTGTTCACCAAAAAAGAAGGCCGTTTTAAGTGGAACTATCTGAATTCCGTCCCCATCCGCGAGATCTACGACCGCTGGATAAACAAGTACGCCTCCCACAATGTTGAATTACTCACGAAACTGAAAAACGGCCTCGAACAGGCGTGACTTGTACCGGAAGCATCG
>JAEZJR010000053.1 GCA_023415725.1 Acidobacteriota bacterium | reverse complement strand
GCTTTTTTCACGGGCCACCGCTATCAAGACTTCAAGCTGATTTATGTCCATTCTATGGCTAATTGACTGTGATGATTAGGACTAGTTTAAGCATTATCGCAGAAAATAGCTAATCTCATCATTATTTTTCTTTATGATTTCTACACTTCCATAAGGTTGACTTTGAACCTGCCGGATCCCTATCATTCTTCACAGTGACACAAGGCCAGCCAGTTTTTCTCGATTCCCGAAGGAGAATTTCACCGATGAGCACAGAAAAGATAGCCATTTTTGACACCACTTTGCGCGACGGCGAGCAGTCGCCGGGCTGCTCGATGTTCCTCGAGGAGAAGATGGAATTAGCCAGGCAGCTGGAACGCCTTGGCGTTGACGTGATCGAAGCAGGATTCCCGATTGCATCCGAGGGCGATTTTCGATCCGTTAAAGCGGTCGCAGGTGAATGCACAACGGCACGTATCGCGGCTCTCGCACGAACGACCGAAAACGATATCGCCCGCGCCGCCGAAGCGTTGAAACCGGCTGCGAGATCCCGCATCCACACGTTCATCGCCACGTCGGACATTCATCTGGAATTCAAATTGAAGAAGAGCCGGACCGAAGTGCTTGAGATGACCCGAAACGCTGTGAAGATGGCGGCAGGGCTTGCCGAAGAAGTTGAATTCTCCGCCGAAGATGCGACCCGCAGCGATGTGGATTATCTCTGCGAGGTCCTCGACGCGGCTGCGGACGCGGGCGCTACGATCCTGAATATTCCGGACACCGTCGGCTACTGCCTCCCGAACGAATTCGCGGCACTGATCAGAATGGTGAATGAACGCATCGTGCGCGGACGCGACATTACGATCAGCGTGCACTGCCATAACGACCTCGGCCTCGCGGTGGCCAACAGCCTCGCGGCGATCGAGGCGGGGGCGCGGCAAGTGGAATGTACTATCAACGGGATCGGTGAACGCGCCGGCAACGCGGCTCTAGAGGAAGTTGTCATGGCGGCGGCCGTCCGATCTGACAAGATCACGGTCGGGAATAACATAGACACAACGCTGCTTTACCCGACGAGTCAATTGCTAACCTCGATGATCAGTTTCGGCGTGCAACCGAACAAGGCGATCGTCGGCCGGAACGCCTTCGCCCATGAGGCGGGGATCCATCAGCACGGTGTTTTGAGCAACCCACTTTGTTACGAGATAATGACGCCCGAATCGGTCGGTGTACCGAACAACGACATTGTCCTAGGGAAACACTCGGGCCGCCATGCGCTGATCTCACGCTTTGTCGAACTTGGATTCGATCTGGACAAGGAAGAGATCGACGAGGTTTACACGCGGTTCACTCAGCTCGCCGACAAGAAAAAGAAGATCTACGACCAGGACCTCATCGCATTGGCTCGACGCTCCCCCGTCGCCATCGCGGCATAGTTTATGAAGCTTTTAGTATTGCCCGGCGATGGAGTCGGGCCGGAAGTTACCAGCGAAGCGATCAGGGTGTTGAACGCCGTCGCACCCAATCACGGCATCGAGATCAAGATCACGGAAGCATTTATCGGCGGAGCAGCGATCCGTGCTACGGGCTCCCCGCTTCCGGAAGAAACGCTTCGTGCGTTCGAAGGTGCGGACGCAGTTCTGCTCGGAGCGGTCGGGGATCCGGAATTCGACGATCTCCTGCCGGAGGCCCGGCCCGAGATCGGCCTTTTGAAAATGCGGCAGCGGCTAGGCGGGTTCGCTAACCTTCGCCCGAGTAGAGCTTTCGATGCTCTGATCGATTCGTCGCCATTGAGGCGAGAGATCTTCGAAGGCACCGACCTGCTTATCGTACGGGAGTTGCTTGGCGGGCTGTATTTTGGGGAGCCGCGCGGTTTTGATAACGACTCCGCTTCCGCTTACAACACGATGCGTTACAGCGAGGCCGAGGTCGAGCGGGTCGCTCGCGTGGCATTCGAATCGGCCCGCGGCCGGAGACAAAAAGTAACGTCCGTTGACAAGGCGAACGTGCTCGAGACCTCCCGGCTGTGGCGGGAAACCGTAACGCGGGTTGCGAAGGATTTCCCCGATGTTACGCTCGAACATCTGTTCGTGGACGCGTGCGCGATGTATCTTGTGACGAACCCGACCAGATTCGACGTGATCCTAACCGAGAATCTTTTTGGTGACATCCTGTCGGACGAAGCGGCGGTTCTTACGGGTTCTTTGGGGATGCTTGCATCAGCCACGATCGGAGGGGAGATAGACCTCTACGAACCGGTACACGGTTCGGCACCCGATATCGCCGGCCAAGATATCGCGAACCCGATCGGGGCGATAGCGTCCGCCGCCATGCTGCTCCGACATACCGCAAAAAACGAGTCTGCAGCCGCGCAGATCGATTCCGCGATCCATGCGATTCTGTCCAAGGGGTACCGTACCCGAGATATTGCCGGAGGCTCGGAAAAGATCGTGTCGACGTCGGAAATGGGCAAGATGATTGCCGACATCGCCGGCGATTCAGCCACCATCACCACCGCCGCCTGAGAGATCATGACGAGAACGCTTTACGACAAGATCTGGGACGCACACATCGTTCAGAAGGAAGAAGGCAAGCCCGCGCTCGTCTATATAGATCTCCACCTCGTTCATGAAGTGACTTCGCCGCAGGCGTTCGAGGGGCTTCGGCTCGCGGGGAGGAAAGTTCGCCGCCCCGATCTTACTTTCGCCACGGTCGATCACGCGATACCGACGCGAAACCGCAATCTCCCGTTCGCCGACCCGATCGCTGCGAAACAAGTCGAAACACTTCGGCAAAACTGCCGGGATTTCGATGTACCACTCTACGACCTCGACCGTATCGAGCAAGGCATTGTTCATGTTTTTGGTCCGGAACAGGGGTTGACACGCCCGGGGATGACGATCGTTTGCGGCGACTCGCACACCGCAACGCACGGAGCATTCGGATCCCTCGCGTTCGGGATCGGCACAAGCGAGGTCGAGCATGTGCTCGCTACGCAGACGCTGCCGCAGTCGAAGGCGAAGAACATGCTCATAAATGTCTCTGGCTCTTTGCAGTTCGGCGTGACTGCGAAGGATCTGATCCTCGCGATCATTAACAAGCTCGGCACGGCGGGCGGTACGGGATACGTTATCGAATACGCGGGTGAAGCCGTCCGTTCGCTCTCTATGGAAGGCCGCATGACCGTGTGCAACATGAGCATTGAAGCCGGCGCTCGTGCGGGACTTGTTGCTCCGGATGAGAAGACATTCGAATACTTGAAAGGCCGAACGTTCACCCCGACCGGGGAAAATTGGGACCGCTGTGTCGAATATTGGAGATCGCTCCCGACCGATGAGGGTGCTGAGTTCGATGAGACTGTCGAGGTCGATGCCACGTCGCTCTCGCCATTCGTAACCTGGGGCACGTCGCCTGAGATGTCGGTGTCTGTTGAAGCGTCAGTCCCCGACCCTACCTCGATCACCGACGCTACCACGCGGCGCAGCTACGAGCGTGCGCTTGAATATATGGGGCTCGAACCGGACCGCAGCATCGGTTCGATCGGCGTGAACCGGGTCTTTATAGGCTCGTGCACGAACTCAAGGATCGAGGACCTCCGCGAGGCGGCCAGGGTTGTGCAAGGTTACAAGGTCAATAATTCCGTGAACGCGATGGTGGTGCCAGGATCGATGCTGGTGAAGAAGCAGGCTGAGGAAGAAGGCCTGGCAAGCGTCTTCGTAGAAGCGGGATTCGAGTGGCACGATGCAGGATGCTCGATGTGCCTGGCGATGAACGACGATGTGCTGGCCGAAGGCGAACGATGCGCCTCCACGAGCAATCGTAATTTTGAAGGCCGTCAGGGACGGGGCGGCCGCACGCATCTTGTGAGCCCTGCGATGGCGGCGGCCGCGGCTGTGGCCGGGCATTTCGTCGACGTGCGCGATTGGAAATTCAAGGATCAATAGTGGAAAAGTTCACAAAACACTCCGGAACTTGTGTCGCCCTCGATCTGGCGAACATCGACACCGATCAGATCATTCCGAAGCAGTTCCTCAAACGCATCGAGCGGACCGGCTACGGCGAATTTCTTTTTTGGGATTGGCGTTTCGATGCAGACGGACAAGAACGGCCCGATTTCGTACTAAACTGCCCTGAACGAAAGGGGGCATCGATTCTGATAGCCGGCCCCAACTTTGGCTGCGGCTCATCCCGTGAGCATGCCCCCTGGAGTTTGCTGGACCACGGCTTCCGCGTCGTGATCGCCCCGAGCTTCGCCGACATCTTCTATAACAACAGTCTTAAGACAGGCCTGCTTCCCGTTCGGCTCGATGAAGCCATCGTAAACGACCTGATAGAAAGGTCCGCCACTGACCCTTCGCTAACACTTACTATTGACCTCCAGACTCAGACGGTATCGGACGGCAACGCGATCTCAGCCTCGTTCGAGATCGCTCCGTTCCGCAAGCACTGCTTGCTCAACGGGCTCGACGACATCGGCCTCACCCTCCAAAACGAAGAGTCGATCGCCAAATTCGAGGCCCTGCGCCGTTCTAAAGCTCCATTTCTGGGCCTCTAAATATTCGAAAAATAACCCCTTTACCGCCTAAAGACCTGTTTGCATTTTTCGTTTTGGCAAGTTACGATAAAATCTCGTAAAAACGGCGGTTTTCGTGTATTCGCCCCCCGCTTACGAGAAATAAGCTTTAACGAATTCTGCTTTTTTTGCTCCTGTTTATGGGCTTTTCGACAATTGCAATCCACGCCGGAAACGAGCCCGACA
>JAEZJR010000294.1 GCA_023415725.1 Acidobacteriota bacterium | reverse complement strand
CGCGGACGATGGCGTCCGCGTTCCGACGGATTCGAGGCCGTGGACGTCTTTGAGCAGGACAGTCTCGTCTTTGATGTACTCGCGCAGGATCTTTAGATCGTCGCCGTAATAAAGGGTGTTCATGGGCCGTGGGCGCGTGCACGGGAAATGTAGCATTTACGGCCTTTCTCGACAATCACCTGTTTGGGTGAGGGGAAGGCGCGTGATCGGAGTGTGCGGAGCACACGTGAATATCAGTAGCTAAACATGGAGCCGAAGGCGGAATGTGTAGTTAGGATAGATAAAGGAGTATAAGCGTGTGAAACAAGCGTCACCGGTGCGTTGACCCGTAAAGCTTTTAACACAATGAGCACAGAGGGAAGACACAGAGGGCCACGGAGGGTGACGCGTGTTTCACACGCTCGGGAGTCGGATGTTGCGGTCTACAGGTTTCGCTCCGCTGCACCTGTAGCTATTGATATTGGCGTGTGCTTTGCACACTGTTTCTTGAGAACCACCCACGCCAGCCTGAAGGCCAACATTCCCTCATTCGTAATAGTGGAGCCTGGGCGATTTGGGATTTCGGATTTTGGATTTTGGATTGGGGAGGGAGATCCATCCCGTCGGCCGAAGCGGGGGTTACTGTAAAATGAACCCCCCCGGGCCGGTTTATTGACGGCTCGGGGGTTAAGTTTAATGCCCGCCATTTCGGACGGGCATTCTTCAATACTAAAAATTAAAGACGGCCGTTACCAGCGGTTGCCGCCTCCGCCACCGTAACCGCCGCGTCCGCCGCCGCCTGACCGGCCGCCGCCGCCGTAGCCTCCGCGACCGCCGCCGCCGCCACGCGAACCACCGCGATCCTCACGCGGTTTAGCTTCGTTCACCGTCAGCGAACGCCCGTCGACCTCTTTGCCGTTGAGAGCCGAGATGGCGGCTTCGCCTTCGGATTTGGACGCCATTTCGACGAAACCGAAACCGCGCGAGCGGCCCGTTTCGCGGTCCTCAACGACGCTGGCGGACTCCACGGTCCCGAACTCCGCGAACATGTCGTTGAGGTCGTTGTTGGAGGTGTTGAACGAAAGATTACCTACGTAGATCTTGAATGACATTGCTTGTTTCCTTTTTCCCCGGCCGATCCGGGGTGTGCAAGAGAAGTTTTCTATGGCTGGCAAGTGTGAACGGCCGGCGCTTAGGATGATTAGATCGCAAGAGCAACTTCTTAACTATAGGGGCCTGCTCTCTGACTTATCCGAAAACCGCTTAAGGCCAAGCGCGTCACCAAATGCGGACGCGAGAGTAGGATCGATGTTATACATACTGTCAGTTCCGGTGCGGGATTTCAATCCGGGACCCAGCGAGGCAGACTCAGTGCTCCCGCGCTTCGGCCGCAGCATTGGACAACACGTATTCCTCGCGCAGCAGCAGCCCTGCTTCCTCGATCGCCGTTTCCGCGGACATCCGTTCGGTCCCGATGGTCGTGCGTACTTCGTCGACCGCCTCCTCCCAATTGCTCGAACCACGGTGCCCCAGCCGGTTGAATATCTCCACCGCCTCGGCCGGGCTTATCTTCGAGAACTTGTCCAGCAGCCGTTCCACTCGGAGGATCTCGCTCTTCGCGATGTGGATGGCAGTGCTGAATGGTTCCGGGGCCTGCTGCGCCGGGTCCTGCCCCATCGCGAGCTGGTTCTGGTGGCGCCCCCGCGACATCAAGCTGGCGTATCTGCAAAGCTGTCTGTGGAACGCGAGCAGCAGCGCCTGGTACACCTTCGCCTTAGCGATCACATTCTCCGCGGACGCTCTTTCCAGTTCGATCTCCGCCTTCAGCACTTCATGATCAATAAGCAGGTTCATCGATCTCACCTCCACCCCTTTTCCGAGCTGCGTCGGCCCGCCTACCTGTCTTTGCCGGATGGCGAGACGTTCTATTCGATCTCTTGTAACAGGGTAATTAGCTGAAAGGGTCAGAGGGGACGGCGGATTCCGAGGTGTCTGAGTAAGGAGCGAGCTGGACTCTTTATATCTCAACGTTACGCGCTCTCAGCCGGATAAGCAATAAATGCTTCTCGAGTGGGCGTTGGCCCCCGGTAAGGGGGCCGGCGTTCCATTATTCCCATTCGATAGTGGATGGGGGTTTTGAGGAGATGTCGTAGACGACGCGGTTCAGCCCTCGGACCTCGGAGGTGATGCGGGATGAGACCGCAGCGAGGAAGTCGTGGGGGAGGCGTGCCCAGTCGGCGGTCATGCCGTCGGTGGAGGTGACGGCCCGGAGCGCCACGGTGCGTTCATATGTGCGGAAGTCGCCCATTACGCCGACCGAACTGACGGGCAGCAGCACGGCGAACGCCTGCCATACATCTTTATATATGCCGAAATTGTGGAGCTCTTCGATGAAGATGCGGTCGGCTTTTTGGAGCAGCTCTACTTTTTCGGGGGTGATATCGCCGAGGATGCGTACGCCAAGGCCGGGGCCGGGGAAGGGGTGGCGTTCGAGGATCATCTCGGGGATGCCGAGGTCGCGGCCGATGTTGCGGACCTCATCCTTGAAGAGCTCGCGCAAGGGCTCGATGAGCTTGAGGTTCATCTTCTCGGGCAGGCCGCCGACGTTGTGGTGCGATTTGATCGTGACGGAGGTGCCGCGGAGGCTCACACTTTCGATCACATCCGGGTAGAGCGTGCCCTGGACGAGCCATTTCACGTCGCCGATCTTGTGCGCCTCGGCGTCGAAGACGTCGATGAATTTGGCGCCGATGGCTTTGCGTTTGAGCTCGGGGTCGGTGACATCTTTTAAGACCGCATAAAACTCCTGAGAGGCGTCGACGCCGCGGACGTTGAGGTGGAGGTTGTTTTCGTAGACCTTGAGCGTGTCTTCGAACTCGCGGTAGCGGAGCAGGCCGTTGTTGACGAAGATGCACGTCTGGCGGTCGCCGATCGCTTCGTGAACGAGCACGGCGGCGACGGTGGAATCTACCCCGCCGGAGAGGCCGCAGACCAGGCGGTCGTCAGGGCCGACCGTCTCGCGGATCTTCTCGATCTCTTCCTTTATAAAACTAGCGGGCGTCCAATCGCCCTTGCAGCCGCAGATGTTGAAGAGGAAATTGCGGAGCACCTCTTTGCCGAGCGGCGTGTGTGCGACCTCGGGGTGGAACTGAACGCAGTAGATGCCGCGTTCGTCGTTCTCCATGGCGGTGATCACGTCGCCGGTGGTCGCGGTCTGGCGGAAGCCGGGCGGGACCTGCGTCACATGGTCGCCGTGGCTCATCCAGGCGTCGAGTTCGAAGGGGAGCCCGTTGAAGAGCTTTGACACGCCGCTGAGCACCTTCACCTTGGCGTGGCCGTATTCGCGGCGCGCGGCGGGTTCGTTGCGGCCGTCGAGATCGACGGCGATCATCTGCATCCCGTAACATATGCCGAGGATCGGTGCACCGACCTTATCGTAGAAGCCCGATTCGACCCGCGGGGCGTCTTCGTCGGTGACGCTGGAGGGGCCGCCGGAGAGGATCACGCCTTTCGGATTTTTCGCCGCGATCGCCTCGGCCGCGAGATGGAACGGATGGATCTCGCAATATACCCCCTGCTCACGCACCCGCCGTGCGATCAACTGCGTGTACTGCGACCCGAAATCGAGAATGAGAATAAGTTCGTGCTGCAATGCGGTACGGCTCCCTTACTTCAGTAAAGGAAAGATTATACGCGGGCGGGTGGTTAGTTAGAAATTGAGGATGAATTTGCGCCCTGTAACGTCTGATCCATTGCTTTTAGTTCGCTGAAGCGGCGGATCGCGAGGTAGTTCACTAGCCTAGTGATTTCGATGGCTTCGCCTTCTAGTGTCCGCCGTCCCGATGGTGTCGAAATTTGCTGAGCCTCCAGGTAGGCTATCAATTTCGCGTTATTGTTTAAGTATTCTTTATGTAACTCAAGTCTTTGGCCGTCACCATTAACCCTAAGGTCTCTGAAACACAACTCTAGAGTCGCCGCCCAGAGTTTATGGAGTTCTACCACGACATCTTTGGGGAAATCGGTGCGGATCTTCAAACCATCAGGCGTGGAGAATTCTATCCAAACAGATGGTGGCTGCTGCATTTCAATCGAGCGTTGCAGGTTCCCTTCGAAAACGACTACTGAATTTTCACCCCGTACGACGACCTCAACGTCATCGGCGTTTCGATGAGGCAGAGAACGAGCCGGATCATTCATTGATGCGTCATCGGGGTTCCGCTCGGTGGTGCATGAGACGAACAAAAACAGACAGGTTAGAAATATGCAAAGGGAAGTGAGCTTAGGTGACAACAAGATCATCGCTAAATTCCGTTTCATATTCCCTAATGGCTACTTCTTTTTATTCGTGTAAGTGTAGCAGTCCTTGATCAGGCGTTCGAGGACCGTCGCATCGATGTCGGTGAGGCGTTTGATGTAGAGGCAGGTTTTGCTGGTGGAGTGGCCGCCGAGTTTGGCGAGGAGTTCGAGTTGCTTGGGGGAAGAGGACATGACGTAGAGGGTCATGTTTTGCTTGCGCGGGGAGAAGGCGGCCGCCGGCCAATCCATCTCGCTGCCGTCAGCGTATTTGATCGGGCGGCTGCCGAAGCCGACGATCGCGTCGCCCCACATTTTCGGCTCCAGGCCGGTCGCCCGCTTGTACATCTCAAGCACGCGGAAGGCGTCGGCGCGGCGGGTTTCGTTCTCGACGGAGTTGAGGAAATCTTCAACACTTGCGTCGGTCTCACGGGTCTTGGGTTCGTGTTTGGGCATAGGCGTCTCGGGGAAGTTTGCCGTGCATTCTATTCCAAACCGCCCCGGCCGCAAAGCCCGCCTGCGCAAGCTTGACAACAAATCGGGAAGTTCCTAATCTTAAAGTTCGCTCCGCACCAAGCAGGGCGTGCCACACATTCCGCAGTAGCTCAATGGCAGAGCATTCGGCTGTTAACCGAAGGGTTGTAGGTTCGAGTCCTACCTGCGGAGCCAAAATATTTGATTGAGACGGGTACCGGTTTGGGTGCCCGTTTTTGTTTGCTTGGGGGGCTTGCTGTTACCATTCCAGGGGC
>JAEZJR010000147.1 GCA_023415725.1 Acidobacteriota bacterium | reverse complement strand
CGCGAAGAGCCTCCGCAGGTGTCGTTACACGCTTCTGATCGTCTTTTGTTGCGAAAGCAGGGCGTATTCCGGGCGTTACGATGAGGAAATCTTCCCTTTCGATGCCCGAACGGATAGCGTTTATCTCGCGCGGGGACGCCACAACGCCATCCAGGCCACATTCTGCCGTAAGTCCTGCCAATCGCAAAACCTGCTCTTCCGCATTCGCCGTGACCCCGGTTTCGCGAAGCGTCGTTTCACTCAAGCTCGTCAGCACGGTGACGGCGATCATCATCGGCCGAATCAACCCTTCCCTCTCACACGCTTCCGCCGTCTCCTGGAACGAGGTCCGCATCATCTCCGAACCGCCGCCGGCATGCACATTGAACATCCACACGCCAAGCCGGGCTGCTTCGACCGATGCTTTAGCGACGGTGTTGGGGATATCGTGAAACTTAAGGTCGAGAAAGATCTTCGCACCGGAATCGACAAGCTTATTCACGAATCGCGGGCCTTCCGCCGTGAACAGTTGCAGTCCGACCTTGAAGGCTCCGACGTACGGGTTCAGCTCTTGGACGAGCGACAAAGACGCGTCCGCCGAATCTACATCCAGAGCGATTATGATCTTCTCTTTTGCGTTGAGTGGCCTTTGGGCAGCCTGGACGGTGAGTGTCATCTGGTAAGAGAGACTTAATCCAAATCGAGCGGGTTACGGAACGGTGTGTCGCTGGTGGTATCGGCCTTCTTCAATGCCTCTTGGAATTTCTCCTCGAGCAGCCGTTCCCTGTCTTTCATCGATGACATCTCCTGAGCAAACAACTGCTCCCGGAGTTCCTTCTGCTTCGCGAGTTCACCTTGAAGATCTTCGAACGAACCGAGCACTTTCTTCTTTTCCTCGTGCGAGATGACCGCCCCGGTTTGGGCATCCACCGAGATCGTCGCCTCACAGCACGGACAAACTATTGAAAACTTCTCCATAACCCGCGTCGATTATACCTCAAATACCATTTTTGAAGGCGAAAGTACCGTTAATATCCCGGGAGAGTTACGAAAAAAGGCGGTCCGAAAACCGCCTTTCAACCATTAAAGTCTAAGCCACGGATCAAATATCGTAGTACATCGAGAACTCAAGCGGATGCGGCCTCAGTCGAAGCGGCGTGATCTCCTTCTCGCGTTTGTACGAAATCCACCGCTCGATCATCTTCGAGGTGAAGACGTCGCCCTTGAGCAGGAACTCATGATCGTTCTCGAGTGCCGTCAACGCTTCATCCAGCGTACCCGGCAGCGAAGGAACATTCGCGAGTTCTTCCGGCGGAAGATCGTAAATGTCCTTGTCGAGCGGCTCGCCGGGATCGATCCGGTTCTGGATCCCATCGAGCCCGGCCATTAGCAGAGCAGCGAACGTCAGATACGGGTTGCAGCTCGGATCCGGCGGACGGAACTCAAGCCTCTTTGCCTTCGGCGACGGCGAGAACATCGGGATCCGGACGGCAGCGGAACGATTCCTGGCCGAATAGGCGAGGTTCACCGGAGCCTCATAGTGAGGAACAAGCCGCTTGTAGCTATTTGTGGTCGGGGCCGCGAAAGCAACCAGCGCCGGAGCGTGCTTCAGCAAGCCACCGATATAGAACTTCGCCATCTCGGAAAGCCCGGCGTATTGGTCCCCAGCGAAAAGCGGGTTACCGTCCTTCCACAGCGACTGGTGGACGTGCATCCCCGAACCGTTATCTCCATAGAGCGGTTTCGGCATGAACGTGGCCGTCTTCCCGTGGACGTACGCCGTGTTCTTCACGATGTACTTGAACAACATCACATTGTCAGCCGTGTGGAGCATATTGGAGAATCGGAAGTCGATCTCACATTGCCCAGCTGTCGCTACTTCGTGATGGTGACATTCCACGTCGATCCCGACCTCCCCGAGGATGTTCGAGATCGTGTTGCGAAGGTCGATCAGGGTATCCACCGGCGCGACGGGAACATAGCCCTCCTTCGGACGGATGTGGTATCCGGTGTTCGGGTTCGTCTCGCTCCCTACCCTGCCGCTGTTCCAGTGACCTTCCTCCGAGTTGATCGTGAAGCCGGCCGAATTCTGATCGTTGCGGAAGTTAACCTCATCGAATACGAAGAACTCGGCTTCAGGCCCGACATAGACCGTATCGGCGATTCCCGTGAAGCGGAGGTAACTCTCGGCCCTCACGGCTACCGACCGCGGGTCCAGTCCGTAACCGTCCTTTGTGATCGGCTCCATAACGTTCGCGATCAGGCAGAGCGTGGTGTCGTCCGCAAACGGATCGATCCAGTACCTCTCCGGATCCGGAACTAACAGCATGTCCGACTCGTTGATCGCCGCCCACCCACGGAGGCTGGACGCGTCAAAACCGAAACCTTCTTCAAATGAGTCTTCGGTTAGCATGCTTATCGGATAGGTGAGGTGGTGCCAGGCTCCAGGCAGGTCCGTGAACCTGACGGAAACGAACTTCGCCCCCTGCTCCGCCGCGTAATTCAATACATTCTTTGCGTTGTTCATTGGATGATTAAGCAATCTTGGAAATAAGTTTAGATCTTACACATCAGACGAGTGCAATCCTAATGCCATTTCATCCCACCAGTTAAGTATTGACTTTGCATAACTTACAATAATTGCAGCTGATTGAGTTCCTACACTTTTGTTGCTTACTATAACTTGTCCTACAGTTTTGTAGGACCCTAAATTAATGTTGAATAGCAAAAAGCCCGGGACAGGCCCGGGCTATGGTAAGAATTCAGATAAGCTTTAGAGGCCTTTCAGCTCGACCTGGTCTTGCGATGCCCGGCCGATGGACCTACCCTTTTCATTCAATACATCAACACGCTTCAGATTTAATTTTTGTGCCATCGCGAGAGCCCGTCGGAGGAGTTCTTTCTGTTCTTCCTCGGACTGAGCGGTCCACGTCGGCTGCGCGACCGCGTATAGGATCTCGTCGCTGGCCCTGGCCAAGCGCACATGCTTTTTCAGTTCGGCATCGGAGACCTCGACCGTTGTCGCTTCAAGGATGTCACCTTCCGATGCAGCCGCGTTCTCCGACCACATATAAACCCCAATGCTGACCGCGAGCACTAGGACCGATGCGAGTACGAGCCATTTGTTGATCGAAAACAGGCTGAACCTGGACTCTTCTACGGGCGCCCGTTCGAAGTTAAAGCTCTTTGCGGCAGACGACTGCGCCTTTGCGGGATCTTCCTCCGGCACCTCCACCCGACCGATCCTTTCTTCTTTAAGGATCTCCAACAAGTGCAGCGTCTTGCTGGCCGCACTCGAGATCACCGTGTCGTATGTATAGCCGTATCTCGACTCGATAGAGTCGAGATCGCTGATACTCCCTTCGGCACGGAGAAGCTCAACAAAACGATTACCTACCTTTACATTGCATTCGATAGCCGCCGCAGCCACGTCAGCCGAAAAGAAAAGTTCGCCCGTCTCTTCTTTGAAGGCACGAACGCGGTTAAAGAAGTCGCTGGCGATCAGTGCGTCAAAATTGACGGTGTTTTCGATTTCTCCAGTAAACCCGTCGAACTTGCCGACGGCCGATTCTATCCTCTCGGCGGGATCGTCGCCGGCAAAGAGGTCAAGGCTTTCCCAGTTCGAATAAAGCGTTCGGATGTGGCCGGTCATCTCGGCTCGGCCGAAAAGTTGTTTCCGCTGCTCCTCCCCGGTTTCGCGAGAAAACAGCCTCGTCATCACGAAATCAAATTTACCCCTGACCGGCTCGGCGAATGGCGAGTTGCGGTAGAACCGGGCCAACGCCAACAACGCCTGTGAACTCAGGACCGGACGGGAGTTCTCACAAAACCTACGAATGTTCGCGACCGATATGTTCGAATCCCGCTGCGACAATGCTGAGAACCAGGCGAGCGTTTCTTGTCTCAGCTCCATTTCCGCTTGGCAATAATCGTCGCTTCCGTAATCTGCAGTTTGGAGGAACCGATGCAGAGCTTTCTTGACTCCGAGATCATTGAAGATGACCGGGGTCATTTTCATATGTTCGCGCTCGACGCTGGAGATCACGTGCTCCACCATCTGAAGGCCGGAGACTTCGTCCATCGCTCGCTTACGATTGATTTCGACCTCGCCGCCCGCCTCCGGTTCACCGTTGGCGGCAGTCTCAGCCAATAATTTCGATTCCAACCCTTGCGCCCCAGCGTGCCCCGTTTCTAGGTTAAGGATCGCCGGGGCCGTGGGCAGGAGCGAACCGGCAGCTTGGGCCGCTAGGGGTTTTCCGGTATTTATAACGGTTTCCTCGAGGAGATTTTCCTCTTTTAATTCCTCGATAAGATCTTCGAATACGTTCATTGTGATGTTGAGGAGAGAATGGCGGAGGGGAATCAAATTATTTTTGAACTAGTCTTCGAGCCCGCCGGCGGGCAGGATTCGCCGGATCTTGCCGGATTGATTCAGTTCATATTTGTAGGTCGTTTCATTCACGGTCGTGCGCGTGGCAGTAATTACGTAGCTTGTTCCAAGTTGATCATCCGGAGTGGTCAATTCGAAGACATACGGCCCTCTCACGACGGTATCCCCGGTCGTAACGCCGATCCCATTGCCCATCATCTGCTGCAATTCGCCGAGTTTGGCAAAGCGATTATTCTGCGAGAAGAACATCACTTGCGATGACGAAATTGAACGCATGACCGCAAACGCCGACCCATTTTCCGCTGCCCTTATGCCCCTTTGGAAGGCGGGCACCGCAAGCGCCGCGACGACTCCTATTACGACAACTACGACCAAAAGCTCTATGAGCGAGAATCCGTTCTGATCATTAACTTTAACCATAATCACCTCATGGATTTAGGTGACAATTTCTGACACCATTTTTTGCCAGTCTACGGCCAATCCCTTCTACTCGACCTCGTTAAATTGTTGCAAATAAATGGAATGTGATCGCTAGTGCGGAATGCAGCCAATTCCGCAGCGGTCAAAGTGCAATGCGTATGCCATGAAAGCTGGACTAATTGGAGAGTTTCTAAACACTGATTTTTTGAATTTTCGCGGATTTTTATTACACTTAAGGTTTTACCGAAAACGACTGAAACGTCGGAGTTTACGAGCGGGGTAACGTCAATTGAGTTCGATACTGGAGCAGACCACAGAGACCTACGGAATTGAGAATTGGGGGGCAGGATATTTCGGTGCGAACCGCAAGGGAAATCTCGTGGTGTACAACCCCGAAAACGAGAATATCTCTGCCGACGTCAAGGAAATAATCGACGATCTTCAAAAACGCGGGGTAAGCACGCCAGTGCTGCTTCGCTTTCCGCAACTGCTGTTTGGGCAGATCAGAAAGCTACAAACTGCATTCCGAAAATCCATCAAGGAATTTGAGTACGAGGGCGGGCACCTTTGCGTCTACCCGATGAAGGTCAACCAGAACCGGGCCGTCATCGAGGAATACCTAAAGGAAGGCTCCCGATACAACTTCGGCCTGGAGGCAGGTTCCAAAGCTGAGTTGTATGCCGCTCTGGGCCTCGAGCAAGCAAAGGACAGCCTGCTGGTCTTGAACGGGTTCAAGGACCGCGACTTCGTGAAGCTCGCGTTTGCCGGAGCCGGAGCGGGCAAGAATGTCGTGATCGTTATCGAGAAGATGAGCGAGCTCGACCATACGCTGAGTCTGGTCGATGAAGTAACGGCCGAGAACCCGGACGCCGCTCTGCCGATGGTCGGGGTCCGCGTCAAGCTCTACTCGAAGGGCTCGGGCAAGTGGGAAAAATCCGGCGGCGAAGCCGCGAAGTTCGGCCTTACGACCACCGAGATCCTAGACGTCATCCGGCGGCTGACCGATGCGGGCCGCACCGATATGCTGAAGCTCCTCCACTTCCATATCGGTTCCCAGCTCACCGACATCAAGCGGATCAAGAACGCCATGAAGGAGGCGGCGAGGACCTACGCCAAGATCCGCCAGATGGGCATGCCTATCGAGTACCTCGACGTCGGGGGTGGTATGGCGGTCGACTACGACGGATCCCGTACATCATTTGAATCATCCGCCAATTACAACGCTCGCGAGTTCGCCAACGACGTCATATACGTCATCAAGACCGTTTGCGACGACGAGAACGTTCCCCACCCGACCATCATCCAGGAGTCGGGCCGCTACTTGTCGGCGTATCACGCCATCCTCGTGACGAACGTCCAGGATGAGATCGAAACCGTCGTTGAGGATCTCACCCCGATGGAGGTGGACCCGGACGACCCGCAGGTCGTACGTGAGCTCGCGGACCTCCGTGAGACGATCAATGCCAAAAATTATCGGGAGTACTACCACGACGCCCTCGAGCATCGGGAAGAGCTCTTCACCATGTTCAATTTGGGGCTGATCTCTCTCGAGGACAAAGGAAAAGGCGAGGTTCTTTTCTGGGATGTTTGCGAGCGTGCCGATCAATTCGCGCAGCAGAAAAAGTACGTCTCGGAGGAGTTCGACGAACTTCGCCGCCTTCTCTGCGCAAAGTATCTTGCGAATTTTTCAGTGTTCCGCTCTATGCCGGATAACTGGGCTCTGGAACAGCTATTCCCAATAGTCCCAATACATAAACTCAACAAAAAGCCCACCGAATATGCTACGCTATGCGATATCACGTGCGATTCGGACGGCATTATCGACAAGTTCGTGGACCTGCACGACGTGAAACCCGTGCTTGAACTCCATAAACTCGATAAGGGTGAGCCATATTACATCGCAATGATGCTGGTCGGCGCCTACCAGGAAGTGATGGGCAACAATCATAATCTTTTCGGGGTCCCCCACGAGGCGCATATCCACATTGGCGAAGACGGCCACATCATAAAGAAGGTTATTTACGGGGCGACACTGGCCGACTCTATCTCGGCAGTGCGCTTCGATGCGGAACAACTGCATGATCAATTCCGCCGCGCGGTGATGAAACGTATCAAGGACGGTCAACTTTCGACGAAGGCGGGCACCGAATTGATCGAATATTACCAGGACCAGGCGGATAGTTATACGTACCTGACCCCCAACGGCAGTTCACGCAAGTGACCGCGAACCGGTCACGCAATTTAGTTCGTCGTAATAAATATTTCGCGGAGAAACTATGGTAGCTCAAAAGAAAACCAAGGCTTCAAAATTCCTGACAGTACCGACCAAGCCTGTGCCCATCGATCGCGACCGCTCGATCGCCGGCTTGCTCGAGAAGATGGAAGGAGCCGGATTCGGGGCCAGGCAGCTTGCAGAGGCACATCGCATTTGGCTCGATATGCTCGATGACAACTCGACCATTTACATGTGCGGGGCGGGCAATCTCATTTCGTCCGGCATGCGCCGGCTCTTGTCATATGTGATCAAGAACCGTTTCGTCGACGTTCTGGTGATG